>NZ_DATBVQ010000055.1:0-47334 GCF_036515215.1 Flavobacterium sp. | reverse complement strand
CCCCATCTATTAAAATTGCAGCACCAAACTCATGGGCTTTGTCAATCATGTATTTTATGGGATTGACTGTTCCCAATGCATTCGAAATATGATTTACGGTTACGATTTTGGTTTTGTCCGACAGTAATTTGTCGTATTCCGCCATAATCAATTCGCCGTTGTCATTCATGGGAATCACTTTTAGCGTAGCGCCTGTTTTCTCGCACAACATTTGCCAAGGCACTATATTGCTGTGGTGTTCCAATGCGGAAACTAAAACTTCATCGCCTGGTTTTAAAATCGTAGCGAAGCCGTTGGCGACTAAATTAATCCCAAAAGTCGTTCCCGATGTAAAAAGCACTTCGTGCGAAAACTCAGCATTGATGTGGTTTTGGATTTTTCCGCGTGAGGCTTCGTAGGCGTCGGTTGCCAGTTGGCTCAAAGTGTGTACTCCACGGTGAATATTGGCGTTTATCTCCTCGTAATATTTTGAAATTGCGTCAATGACCACTTGCGGCTTCTGTGAAGTGGCTCCGTTGTCGAAATAAACCAATTGTTTTCCGTTTACTTTCTGGGAAAGGATAGGGAAATCGGCTCTAATTTTATTTATATCTGACATTGCTTTATTTAGAATTTTTCTAAATACAAAAGTAAGAAAAACTAAATTGTTTTAGCCATGAATTCGCCAATTTACTTGGATTAATTTCTGGGCTTTTATAAAATTGAATTGGAGATTTAGTAACTTAAAAATAATTATATTGCATTGTTTTACAACTGACTGCTATGAAATGAGCATAGTGAAAACTCGATATGAAAACCGATGAAGATATCCGAATTCCATATTCCGATACAAAACAAATATTAACTACGTATGAAAAAAATCTTTAAGCTTTTTAGTTTCGCTTTTTTTATAGCGATATTTTATTTGGGATTCACCACCTATCCAAAACTGGATTTGATTTCTGGATTTTCGGCCAAGAGTGTCGCTTCGGGTCATTTTATCGATAAGCGCTCACAGGAATTGATAGAAAAAGGGGACAACGATATCGATATGATTGATTTGGCTACCAACACTATTAACGAAAACGGAAAATTCGCTACCGCTTCAGTATATGGTTTGAAAGGGCGAAAAGCAATTTACCGCGAAGGTTTGGGAGCGACTTTAATCGACGATGATTTTGATGTGACAAAACCGTATTTGGTTCCCAAAAGAACAAAACTGAACAATGATTTACCTTTTCCGTATGGGAATAAGGAACAAAAAGACACGGTTTTTGAAAACGTTGATTATGCCAAATTAAATTCGGCTGTCACCAATGCTTTTGACGTTGAAGGGAAAAAGGACAAAAGAACCCGCTCGCTATTGGTGATTTACAAGGACAAAATCATTGCCGAAAAATACGATACGGGTTTCGGTAAAGACAGTAAAATTCTGGGCTGGTCAATAACCAAAAGCATAACCAGTGCGATGTTCGGAATCCTTGAAAAGCAAGGAAAATACGATATTTACAAACCTGCACCAATCAAGGAATGGGCAAACGACGAGCGCAAAAATATCACGACAAACGATTTGCTTCACATGAACTCAGGTTTGGAATGGGAAGAAAATTACAGTACGATTTGCGATGCGACCAAGATGCTTTTTCAGGCTGTAGACATGTCACGGTCACAGTTGGAAAAACCAGCGGCATTCAAACCCAACACGCATTGGAATTATTCGTCAGGAACTACTAATTTGCTTTCCGGGATTTTACGTCAGCAATTCAAAACGCATCAGGAATATCTAGATTTTTGGTATTCGGCCTTGATTGACAGAATTGGCATGAACTCCATGGTTATAGAAACGGATATGGCAGGGAATTATGTGGGTTCTTCCTATGGCTGGGCCACTACAAGAGATTGGTCAAAATTTGGTTTGCTGTATTTGCACAAAGGAAATTGGAACGGGGAACAGATTCTTGACGAAAGCTGGGTGAAATACTCGGCAAAACCAACAGATACATCCGACGGACAATATGGTGCGCAGTTTTGGTTGAATGCCGGCGGGAGATTCCCCGACGTCCCCAGAGAGATGTATTTCTGCAGCGGTTTTCAGGGGCAGATGGTGGCCATTTTCCCGTCACTTGATTTGGTGATTGTCCGTATGGGTCTGAAAGAAGATCCTGAATTTGACTTTAATGGGATGTTGAGCGGAATTATCGGGAGTTTGAAGAAGTAGTTGTTATTTTTGATTGTTTTTATTAATTTTTGCTGAAATATTAACAAATATTGTTAAAATTTAATATATTAGATTAACAAATATATAAATATGAAAAAAATTAATTTTTTAGCCTTATTAACGTTGCTTGCTTCTATGTTAATCACATCATGTTCTAGTGATGATTCTTCTTCCGATGTTTCAACTGAGGTTGCTAGTGATAGTTATTGGCCTTTGGCCATAAACAATCAGTGGGTCTATACTGAAAATGGAGAGCCTTATACCGTGAAAATCACAGGGACAGATACATTTGATGGAACTACCTATTACAGTATTACGGAGAAAAATGAGTATAATTTGCAAATATGGGTAGCTAAAAAGGACAACACTTATTTTTTAAAAACAGGAGCCTTAGACATTACAGAAGGTGACATTAATATTAAAATGGATAGTTATGAGTTGCCTGTATTGAAAGATAATTTAGCAAATAATGGGCAGTGGAATGGAACAGCGACAGTAAAAGTAACTTATAAAACAGGTACTGAATCTGCTTCTATTGACATGACTATAAAATGCTTGGGTGTCATTTTAGATAAAGACGCAACTGTAACGGTTAATAATAAGGTGTATACAAATGTTATTAATATGAGTTTAAGGCAAGAAGTTAGTATTGCCGGTGAAAGTACCATAACTGAATCCCTATACTGGTATGCAAAGGGAATCGGGCCAATAAAATCTATAAATACAGTCGACGGTAGTACTGTAGAGAGTATCTTGGTTAGCTATATTGTTAATTAATTATTGATCGCATTTTCAAAAATCTTGAATATAATTCTTTTCAATTTTTAGCCCCGATAGAAATGGAAATCCTTTTTGAGGTTTTTCACCGAAAAAAGATTGCAATGGATAGCGGGATTAGCTGCTAAAAAACAAACCCGACAGGTTTCTAAAATCTGTCGGGTTTTTTTATATCTGTTTTTGAATTATACTACAAATCAAAACCCAGCTTCACACCTAATTTCGTTGCGATAATTTTGGTGATTCGTTGTTTCAATTCGGGTATTTTGATGTTTTCGATAACAGAGTTCGAGAATGCGTACATCAATAACGCTTTGGCTTCTTTTTTAGGAATTCCGCGTGCTTGCATATAGAACATTGCCGTTTCGTCCAATTGTCCAACCGTGCAACCGTGAGAACATTTTACGTCATCGGCAAAAATTTCCAACTGCGGTTTTGCATTGATAGTTGCCTTGTCGCTCAACAAAATGTTGTTGCTTTTTTGGAACGCATTCGTTTTTTGAGCTTCTTTCTCGACATAAACCTTTCCGTTGAAAACGCCTGTGGAGCTGTCGGAATAAATTCCTTTGTAATCCTGGAAGCTCTCGCAATTTGGGGTGGAATGCTTCACCAAGGTGTAATGATCCACGTGTTGCTTTTCGCCAATAATCGTGATTCCGTTCAAGGTGCTTGTCAATCTTTCGCCAAAATGGTAAAAATTCAAGTTGTTTCTGGTTAGGTTACCTCCAAAAGAGAAGGTGTGTACCGAAACGTGACTTTCCTGTTTCTGGGAAACGTAGGTGTTATCTATAAGATTGGCCTTCAGACTGTCATTCTGTATTTTGTAATAATCAACAATCGCGCGTTTTTGGGCGAAAATCTCCGTCACGGAATTCGTCAACACTGGGTTTTCGGTCAAACTTTGGTGACGTTCGATAATTTGGACATGAGAATTCTCACCTACAATCACCAAGTTACGGGGTTGCACCATAAGAGCCGCTTCGTTCCCTGTAGAGAAATACATGATTTCAATAGGCTTGTCGGCAACTTTGCTTTTTGGGATATTAATGTAGGCACCTTCATTGGCGAAAGCCGTATTCAGTGAAGTCAAACTTTCCTCTTTGTTGACAATTTGGTTAAAATAGGTATCGATAACCATTTTATATTTTGGTTTGTTCAATGCCGATGACATTAGACAAACATCGATCCCGTCGTGAGTTGTTGACGACAAATGCGAACTGAAAACACCGTCAATAAACACTACCTTGTAGGTGTCTACTTCGTGTAAAAAGTATTTTTTTACTTGGTTGAATTCAATTGCTGTATCCTGCTTTGGAAAAACGGTAAAGTCATTTTTTAAGATGGCATTTAGCGAAGTGTATTTCCAAGCTTCGTCTTTTTTGGTTGGGAAACCTTTATCTTCAAAGTTTTTTATGGCCTCAGTTCTCACGTCATGAAGTTCAGAGTGAACATCGACGCGCTCCTCAAAAGCCATAAAAGACGATAATAATTTTTCTTTCAAATCCATTTTTTTATTGTTTAAAGTTTAAGGTTTAAAAGTTTAAAGAAGCTCGAGGCAACTTTAAAGTTTAAACTTCAAACAAAATTTTAAGCTTCTTGTTCTTGTTTGATCCAGTCATATCCTTTTTCTTCCAGCTCGTGAGCCAGCTCTTTTCCGCCCGATTTTACAATTTTACCATTGTAAAGAACGTGTACGAAATCAGGAACGATATAATCCAATAACCTTTGGTAGTGCGTGATGACTACTATTGCATTTTTGTCGCTTTTTAGTTTGTTGACACCATTGGCAACAATGCGCAAGGCATCGATATCCAATCCAGAATCGGTTTCGTCAAGGATAGCCAATTTTGGTTCCAACATCGCCATTTGGAAAATTTCATTACGTTTTTTCTCTCCACCTGAAAAACCTTCGTTTAGGGAACGGGAAAGGAACTTTCTGTCGATTTCCAATAATTCTGATTTCTCACGAATCACCTTTAGCATTTCGTTTGCTGGCATTTCTTCTTTGCCGTTTGCTTTGCGTGTTTCGTTGATGGCCGTTCTAATGAAATTCGTCACCGAAACTCCCGGGATTTCCACTGGGTACTGAAACGACAAGAAAACACCTTTATGTGCTCTTTCCTCTGGTGCTAAATCAGAAAGGTCTTCTCCATCTAGAGCGATTTCCCCTTCGGTCACTTCGTAAGTTTCATTTCCGGCAATGATTGACGCCAATGTGCTTTTTCCGGCACCGTTCGGTCCCATTATCGCATGAACCTCTCCTGCTTTCACTTCAAGATTGATTCCTTTTAATATTTCTTTGTCCCCGATCGAGGCGTGTAAATTTTTAATACTTAACATTTGTTTCTTTAATTTTAAAAAGATTTAAATTCTCTTTTATTCTAAAATACTGTTTATGTGTTCTTGGTCTTTTATTGTTTGATAGGATAAATGTTTTTGTCCTAAATAGGTCATTCCTAAATACTCTGCCGATAATCGGAAAGGCATATGGAAATCATAATCTAATTCATCTTGATCAGAATTTGAGATCACAAACATGTTCTTACCCCTTAATTTCCGGCCGAGTTCTTTTTCGATTCTGATCAAATCGGAAAAACGGTCAAAAAACACTTTCATGATCCCACTCATGGTGTACCAGTAAACCGGTGTCGCGAAAACCAGAGTGTCATATTTTTCAATTATTGATGTGATCAAAGGCATAAAGTCATCTTCCCTATTTTCACTTTCGTAATCATAATAGGAAATAGAATAGTCCCTTAAATCGATAACATCTGCATTTATTTGGGTGGAAATTTTGTCAACTATTTTTGAAGTGTTTCCATTGCTTCTGGAAGATCCCACTATAATAACGGTCTTGTTTTCCATGCTTGAATTATCCAACGCTTCCCTCAAGGGAAATTTCTAATAGTTTTTGTGCCTCTACCGCAAATTCCATCGGCAACTTATTCAAAACCTCTTTGGAGAAGCCGTTAACGATCAAAGCAATGGCTTTCTCGGTTGGGATTCCACGTTGGTTGCAATAGAAAACTTGGTCTTCGCCAATTTTACTTGTCGTAGCCTCATGTTCAATTTTGGCGGTTGGATTTTTACTTTCGATATATGGGAAAGTATGCGCTCCACAACGGTTCCCCATTAATAAGGAATCACATTGCGAAAAATTTCGGGCATTGTCAGCAGTTGGTCCAATTTTAACCAGACCACGGTAACTATTTTGCGATTGTCCAGCAGAAATACCTTTGGAAATGATCGTCGATTTGGTGTTTTTACCGATGTGGATCATTTTTGTTCCCGTATCGGCTTGTTGGAAATTATTGGTTACTGCAATAGAGTAAAATTCCCCTACTGAATTATCTCCTTTTAAGATAACAGAAGGATATTTCCAGGTTACTGCGGAACCGGTTTCTACTTGTGTCCAAGAAATTTTGGCGTTTTTCTCGCAGATTCCTCTTTTGGTAACAAAATTGAAAACCCCGCCTTTACCTTCTTTGTTTCCCGGATACCAGTTTTGTACTGTTGAATATTTGATTTCGGCATCTTCAAGAGCTATCAACTCCACTACAGCTGCGTGTAATTGGTTTTCATCGCGACTTGGTGCCGTACATCCTTCCAGATAAGATACATAACTTCCTTCATCTGCAATCAGTAATGTTCTTTCGAACTGTCCTGTTCCTGCTTGATTGATTCTGAAGTAAGTAGAAAGTTCCATCGGGCAACGAACGCCTTTTGGGATATAACAAAAAGAACCGTCAGAGAATACTGCTGAATTCAAAGCAGCATAAAAATTGTCTTTTTGTGGAACAACGGTCCCCAAATGTTTGCGAACTAATTCTGGATGCTCTTTGATAGCTTCAGAAATACTCATAAAGATAATTCCTTTTTCGCCTAATGTTTTCTTGAATGTTGTAGCTACTGAAACAGAGTCAACCACGATATCCATGGCCACATTATTCATCATTTTTTGCTCATCGACAGAGATACCTAACTTTTTGTACATTTCTAAAAGTTCAGGATCTACATCGTCTAATGTTTTATTAGGGTCAACCGCTTTTGGCGCTGAATAATAGGAAATTGCCTGAAAGTCTGGTTTTGTGTAATGCACATTTGCCCATTCCGGTTCGGTCATCTCTTGCCAAGCGCGAAAAGCCTCAATGCGCCAGTCGGTCATCCATTGCGGTTCTTCTTTTCTGTGGGAAATGGCGCGAACAATGTCTTCGTTTAAGCCAATAGGAAAAGTATCCGATTCTAATTCGGTATAAAATCCGTACTCATATTCTTTAGTTTCGAGTTCGATTTTTAAGTCGTCTTCAGTATATTTACTCATTCTTGTTTAAAGATTTAAAGATTTAAAGATTCAAAAAATGAATATTAAACTTTATTATTTGTGTCTAAATTTTAAAGAGAGAAACTCTCTCCGCAACCGCAGGTCCTGCTTGCATTCGGATTGTTGAAAACAAATCCTTTCCCATTTATTCCGCCTGAAAATTCCAGAATAGTCCCTGCCAGATAGAGGAACGATTTTTTCTCTACTGCAATTGTTATATCATTGTCTATGAATATCTTATCGTCTTCCCCCTTGGTTTTATCGAACTTCAAATCATAAGACAAGCCCGAACATCCGCCGCTTTTCACTCCGACTCTTACGTAGTCGACTGTAGCGTCAAAGCCATCTTCTTCCATCAAATCGATGATTTTCTTTTTGGCTGTATCAGAAACTTTTATCATTGTTATATTGATTTTGTCTAAATTAACCACAAAGGTACTATATAAAAATCTTTTTCCATAATCGATAACATTTTTATAACTAATGATAAAATAGAAAAAGTCTATATGATTTCTTTTAAAGCAGATCAATTTTCATAAATTGCAATCAATAATCGAAAAAGTGAAAGATGCAAAGTCTTTTCTTTTATCTACGGAAGGCCTAGAGAATCTAATTTGAATCCTCTGGTTCTTCAAATTTTTAACTTTTCAATTCAAAAAAATGAAACTATATCCTATTGAGACCGGTAATTTTAAATTGGATGGCGGCGCGATGTTTGGTGTGGTGCCCAAAACAATTTGGAACAAAACCAACCCGGCAGACGAAAATAATTTAATTGATATTGCGGCAAGATGTTTGCTGATAGAAGAGGGCAATCGGTTGATTTTGATAGACACCGGAATGGGGAACAAGCAATCGGAGAAGTTTTTTGGCTATTATTCGCTTTGGGGATCCCATTCGATGGATAAGTCCTTGGCTAAATATGGTTTTCATCGCGATGACGTCACCGACGTTTTTATGACGCATTTGCATTTTGACCATTGCGGCGGAAGCGTGCAGTGGAATGCGAACAGGACGGGATACGAACCCGCTTTCAAAAACGCCAAATTCTGGAGCAATGAAAACCATTGGGAATGGGCCACAAAACCGAACCCCAGGGAGAAGGCTTCTTTCCTTTCGGAAAATATTCTTCCAATGCAGGAAAGCGGCCAGTTGAACTTCATAAAAAGACCCGAAGGGGATTTCCTGGAAAAATCAGAGTTGGGGTTCGATATCTTTTTTGTCGATGGCCATACCGAAAAACAGATGATTCCGCATATTAAGTACAAGGATACAACAATCGTTTTTTGCGCTGATTTATTGGCGACAGCCGGACACATCCCAGTTCCTTACGTAATGGGTTACGATACGAGACCTTTGTTGACCATGCCAGAGAAAACAAAATTCCTGAATGCCGCTGCAGACAATAATTATTATTTGTTTTTGGAACATGATGCGCACAATGAAATTATCACAGTGCAACACACCGAGAAAGGCGTTCGATTGAAAGAAGTTTTCATGGCTGAACAAATATTAACTTAATGTTAATCATATTTTTATTGTAACAAAATAATTTATTTTAGACAAATATTTAAAACATAAACAAAATATTCAATGAATAGCATTAAACCCATTTGCCTTTCTGCTTTTGCCGTTTTGGTTTTAGCAGGTTGTGGAGCCCAAAGACAAGTTTCAAGTACTAGTTCACTAGTTCAAATTACCGCTCCTTTAAACATAAAAAAAGTTGCCCCATTAAAAGAAAACGAATTAAAACGTTGGAGTCACTTGGATATCGTAAATGATACGATTCCGGGAATGAGTGTTGACAGAGCTTATTCGGAATTATTGAAAAATAAAACTGGAGTAAAAGTTATTGTTGGAATCGTGGATTCGGGAGTGGATATCGAACATGAAGATTTGAAATCGGTGATTTGGACCAATTCCAAAGAAATTCCCGAGAATGGAATAGATGACGATAAAAACGGATATGTCGATGATATTCACGGTTGGAATTTTCTTGGGGATATCACCAAAGAAAATTTGGAGTACGAAAGAATCATCAAAAATAAAGACCTAGTTGATGAGGTAACGTACCAGGCTGCAAAAGCGGTAAATGATAAAAAAATTGCCGACGCTACTGCAGGTAAGGCTCGTACGGAACAAATGATCTTGACCTTAAATGAAAGCGACGCGACTTTGGTAAGACATTTTGGAAAATCGGTTTACACGATGGATGAGGTAAAGGCGATCGTTTCGCAAGAGCCGGAAATACAAAAAAGCAAAGCTGCTATGCAACAAATGCTTTCTTTTAATATGCCCATTGCGGACTTAAAGGTTGCTGTTCAAAAACAATTGGATGGTTTTAATGCGCTTCTAAATGGCGACAACCTAAAAACCGATTATAGAAAAGTCGTGGGTGATAATCCAAACGATATAACGGACACAAAATACGGGAACAACAATGTTATGGGGCCGGACAAGAATGAAATTCTTCACGGAACGCACGTTGCAGGAATCGTCGCTCAGGTTAGAAACAACGATATTGGAGGCGACGGAATTGCTAACAATGTTCAAATCTTGACTGTTCGTGCTGTCCCGGACGGTGATGAGTATGACAAAGATATTGCTCTTGGGATTCGTTATGCGGTTGATAATGGTGCAAAAGTGATTAACGGAAGTTTCGGTAAGAGCTTTTCTCCACACAAACAGTGGGTTTATGATGCCATTAAATATGCTGAAAAGAATGACGTATTAATTGTTCATGCAGCTGGAAATAGTGCGGAAGACATCGATAGTTACGATAATTACCCGAACGATTCAGATGATAAAGTGACTGAGTTTGCGGATAATATGATCACTATTGGAGCTTTGAATTTTGAATATGGTGATAAAGTGGTCGCCCGTTTTTCAAATATTGGGAAAGTGAATGTCGATGTTTTTGCTCCGGGGGTAAAAATTTATGCGACGACACCAAACGATACTTTTAAATACCTACAAGGAACTTCAATGGCTTCTCCAAATGTTGCCGGAGTGGCTGCCGTGATACGTTCTTATTATCCAAAATTATCGGCATCTCAAGTGAAACACATCTTGATGGATTCAGGAGTTTCGATTTCTACCGATGTTGTTGTTGGAGGAAAACCTGCTGACATGCGTTCGTTTACCACCTTATCCAAATCAGGGAAAATAGTGAATGCTTACAATGCTTTACTGATGGCACAAAAAATGTCTAAATAACAGTTTCAAACATTTATAAATGGAAGGGCAAATTGTCCTTCCATTTTTATTTTATCTAATTTGAAAAACGCTTTCATTTATTTTTTTACTTTCGACAAATCTTAACGGAGTGTTAATCCATCGATATTCTGATACAAAAAAACATAATTTAGGCCCGCATTCAATTTTAAAAATTTACAGATGAACACGATTAAACCTATCTATTATTTCGCGGTTGCTTTTTTTGCATTAGTGGGATGTAATGCCCAAAAACAAGCTATTAAAGCTAATGCACCAATGGCTGTAAGTTCGCCTTTGATCATTAAAAAAATTGCACCCATTAGCGACGTTGATTTAAAAAGGTGGAGTCATCTTGACCTAGTGAAGGACACGATTCCCGGAATGAGTGTTGATAAAGCGTATTCTGAATTGCTGAAAAACAGGAAAGGGGTTAAGGTCATCGTTGGTGTTATAGATTCAGGGGTTGATGTTGATCACGAAGATTTAAAATCCGTTATTTGGACGAATGCCAAGGAAATAGTGGGAAACGGAATCGACGATGACAAAAATGGGTTTGTCGACGATATTCACGGTTGGAATTTTCTCGGCGATTCGGGGCTTGAAAATTTAGAGATGACCCGCATTCTGAAAAAACCGGATGATGGATCTATGACCTATAAAAATGCTAAAGCGGATTATGAAAAAAAGTATAATGAAGCCTTGGAAGGAAAACAGCAGGTAGATTTTCTTTTGAGCACCCATAAAGCAATTCAAACGTATTTAAAGAAAGACGATTACACTCTTGAAGAACTGAATTCAATTGTCACCATTAATGAAGAGTTGAATAGAAGCAAAATGATTATGACTCGCATTATTGGCCAGTCAGGTCCTACATTCAGCGCCGATCTGGAAGAATACAGAAAGTATGTTTATGACCAATTAAACTACAATTTGAACAAGGAATTTAACGGCAGGGAATCAGTTGGCGATAATCCGGATGATATAAATGACACTGTATACGGCAACAACGTTGTGTACGGGCCTGACAAGGAAGAAGCACTTCACGGAACCCACGTTGCGGGAATAATTGCCCAAGTTAGGAATAACGGCATTGGAGGCGATGGAATTGCAAACAATGTTGAGATTATGGCGGTAAGAGCCGTTCCTAATGGCGACGAATACGACAAGGATATTGCTTTGGCGATACGTTATGCCGTTGATAATGGGGCGAAAGTAATCAACGGGAGTTTTGGAAAAAGCTATTCCCCTCGCAAGCAATGGGTTTTTGACGCCATTAAATATGCCGAAAGCAAAGATGTTTTGTTTGTGCATGCATCCGGAAACGATGGAAACAACATTGACTTGGAAAAAAACATCAGTTTTCCAAATGATTCTGAAGACAACAAAAAAGAGTTTGCCGGTAATGTCCTCACTGTTGGGGCGGTAAATAATATTTACGGACCAACTCTTGTGGCGGCATTTTCTAATTACGGCTCAATTAATGTAGATGTATATGCTCCGGGAATGGAAATTTATGCCTCGGTTCCAAATAATAAATATAAATACGAACAGGGAACATCAATGGCTTCGCCAAACGCGGCCGGAGTCGCAGCTTTAGTGCGTTCGTATTACCCTAAATTATCGGCCAAGCAAGTAAAACAGATTCTAATGGATTCCGGAACACCATTACCAGCTTCGATAGAACTGGGTGAGAACAATGATAAAAAATCGGCAGCCGACAGTTCAAAATCAGGTAAAATGATTAATGCTTATAATGCGCTCATTCTTGCGGATGCCATCTCCAAAAACAGCTAATAATAGATTTACTAATCCACTGGACGGACATTAGTCCTTTCATATATCAATTAAATACCATGAGAAAATTTCTTTTACTTTCAATTATGATGCTCCCTTTTGGGTCTATTTATGCACAAAGCGCCAGCTATTGGCAACAACATGTAGATTATAAAATGGATGTTACGATGGACGTTAAAAACTACCGATACAAGGGAAAACAGGAATTGGTTTACACCAATAATTCTCCTGACACCTTAAAAAGAGTTTATTATCATTTGTTCAACAACGCTTTCCAGCCAGGGAGTGAGATGGATGCGCGTTTGCATAGCATTAAGGATCCTGATGGAAGAATGGTCGTTAAAAAAGTTGTTGACGGAAAAGAGGTTAAAGTAAGCAGAATTGAAAGTTTGAAGCCAAATGAAATTGGTTACTTAAAAATCAGCAATTTCAAGCAAGACGGAGTTGACGCTTCCGCAAAAACAGTAGGGACAATACTTATTGTTGATTTGGCAAAGCCAATTTTGCCCAATTCCAAAACTACTTTTTCCCTAGATTTTGACGGGCAGGTGCCGGTTCAAATTCGCCGTTCAGGCAGAAACAACTCTGAGGGAGTTGAATTGTCGATGGCGCAATGGTACCCAAAAATGGCCGAATTTGATTTTGAAGGCTGGCATGCCGACCCTTACATCGCCAGAGAATTCCATGGAGTTTGGGGAGATTTTGACGTAAACATCACTATAGACAAGGACTATACATTAGGAGGGTCAGGTTATCTGCAAAACCAAAATGAAATAGGGCACGGTTACCAAGACGAAGGTGTTGAGGTGAAAATTCCGAAAAGAACAAAAAACCTGACTTGGCATTTTGTCGCGCCAATGGTTCATGATTTTACTTGGGCTGCCGATAAAGACTATGTTCATGATGTAGTAAAAGGGCCTAATGACGTTGCGTTGCACTTTTTGTACAAAAATTATCCGAAGACAGTTGAAAACTGGAAAAAACTGGAGCCGATGATGGTCAAGGTAATGGATTCTTACAATAAGAACATCGGGGATTATCCTTACAAGCAATACTCTTTCATACAAGGTGGCGACGGAGGAATGGAGTACGCCATGTGCACTTTGATGTTAGGGAACGGTACTCTTGAGGGGCTTTATGGAACCGCAACCCATGAATTGGGGCACTCTTGGTTCCAACATATTTTAGCTTCAAACGAATCCAAACACCCCTGGATGGACGAAGGTTTTACCACCTATGTTGAAGATTTTACAATAAACGAGCTATCTGGAAACAGAGTTGAAAACCCTTTCAAGGGGAATTATACTGCCTACTATAAATTAGTGGAATCGGGTAAGGAACAACCGCAAACGACGCACGGTGACCGTTATGATGAAAACAGACCCTATAGCATTTCGTCTTACGTGAAAGGAAGCATCTTCTTGTCGCAGTTAGCTTATGTAATTGGACAAGAAAATCTTGTTAAAACGATTAAAAGATATTACCATGATTTTAAGTTCAAGCATCCTACTCCAAATGACATCAAAAGAACGGCAGAACGTGTTTCAGGAGCCAATTTAGACTGGTATTTGGTTGATTGGACAGAGACAGCCAATACGATCGATTACGGAATAAAAGACGTGAAAGAAAATGGTGATTCAACTAAAATTAGCCTGGAAAGAATTGGAAGAATGCCAATGCCTATCGATTTGACTGTTGAGTATACGGATGGAACAACAGAGAGTTTCTATATTCCGTTGCGTATGATGAGTTTTGAAAAAGAAAACCCAAATCCATCAGTAAAAAGAACGGTTTTAAACGATTGGGCTTGGGCTGAATCCAACTATGATTTCAATATCTCTAAGGCAAAAAGCACGATCAAAAGAATCAGCATTGACCCAAGCGGATTGATGGCTGATGTGAGGCAAGCGAATAATGTTTATGAAATAAAGTAATTTTAAAAAGCCCCGAAAAAGGGCTTTTTTTAGGGTTTGTTTTTTCTTAATTCACTTGGAGTTTTTCCAGTTTATGTCTTGTTTCTGGAACTTCCATAATAGATAATGCTTTTTTGTAAGCCGTAATTGCTTTTTCTTTGTTCTTCGTGGCATCATAAAAATCTCCCAAAGAATCATAGGTATTAGCACTTTGGGGATAATTGGCAATATTTCCTTTAAATAAAGATTCAGCTTCTTCAAAATGCTTGGAGCTTAATGCTTGATAACCAAGAGTATTTATCAGGCCTTCTGGAGCTTTTACCTCATACCCAAATTTCTTTGACAAGTCTGCATAATGCGTTTCAATTTTAAATAGTAATGCCTTATTAACATTCATATAGTCAGACATACTTAGCTTTAATTTATAGTAATCAAAAATAAAACGAAGCGCATCATATTCGGTAATTAATGTTACAGAGTTGTGGTCATCGTCGTTATAATATTTGGACTGGTATTTTAATTGGTTTTGCTTATTCAGACTCAAATAGTTATCCAACTCCAAAATGGAACGAATATGTTTTGTGATATCGGATCTGTCCTTTTTGACTTTTGTGATATCCATTCCTTTTTCCATTGTATTGGCAATTCCTAAAAATAAGGAAACATTCGGGTATTTAGTAATAGCTAAAGCTTTTTTAGTTTCCATTAAAAGTTTTTTATTATCCCACCACATGCTGGGGTCGATGGCTACATAAGCGTTGAAAAGATTGGTATGATGAATGAAGGTATTCATTACGGTCAAACCACCGAAAGAATGTCCAATTAACATTCGGTAGGGTTCGGTAGGATACAATGAATCAATATGTGGCATTAGTTCTTTTTCCATAAAAGAAATGAAGGATTCACCTCCTCCGCTATTTTTTGCTGCAATGCTATCCATCATAGGCAGGTCAGATTTAATACGTGTTGGGGTTAGATCTCTCGTCCTGTCTGTATTTGGGATACCTACAACAATCATTTCAGGAAAAGAACTGTTTCTGCCAATTGAACTTAGTTGTTCAATCATCCCAACAATTGAATTAAAATGATCGTCCCCATCTAATATATAAATAACAGGATAGCGTTGTTTTGAATAAGGAACATTTTGAGCACTCTTGGGAATATGGATCAAAATCTTTCGTTGTTCCTTCAGTATTTTAGAATAAACACTATCAATAGTGCCTATTTCAATTTTGTTGTTTTTTTGGGCAGTTGCATAAAAAGAAAGAATTATTAGGGTAAAGGGGAGAAGAATTTTTTTCATAGCGAGGAATTATGGTTTAAAATTAGAGGATGAAAATGTGTTTCTTTCTTATTTAAAATTCGAGCAACTCAAAAGTAAGATTTTTTTTAACAATAAAGTTTAAATTCAGTATTATTTGTAAATCAATCAGTTAAGTCTATTTAGTCAATTAATTTGTCTTGTAAAATGGAATGTTGCATTCCATTAACTTCTAGAAGAGAGCAAACGCAAAAAAGTCCTGTTTTAGAAAATCAGGCAAATTGCCGAATTTCTAAAACAGGACTTTTTATAAGGGTTGTTTTTTTATTTAAATTTTTTCAAATTCTCCAGCATTTCCACAGTCATCGATTTTAAATCGTACTTGTGTTTCCATCCCCAGTCAGCTCTTGCATGACTGTCATCGATACTTGCTGGCCAGCTGTCGGCTATTTTTTGACGGAAGTCCGGTTCATATGTGATCGTAAATTCTGGAATGTGTTTCTTGATTTCTGCGGCAATTTCTGTTGGCGTAAAACTCATCGCAGCCAGGTTGTATGAAGAGTGAATTTTGATCTCCTCAACTGGTGCTTGCATAATTTTTATCGTCGCCGCAATCGCATCGTCCATATACATCATCGGCATTTTTGTTTCCGACGATAAAAAACATTCGTATTTTTTGTCAGAAAGCGCTTTGTGAAAAATATCCACCGCATAATCGGTAGTTCCGCCACCCGGAGGTGAAGACCAGCTGATTAAACCTGGATAACGGATGCTTCGCACATCAACTCCAAAGATATTATGGTAGTATTCGCACCATCTTTCACCGGCCTGTTTGCTGATTCCATAAACCGTAGAAGGCTCCATGATGGTATATTGTGGGGTGTTTTCTTTAGGTGTAGTAGGTCCAAAGACAGCTATACTGGATGGCCAGAATATTTTTTTTATTTTTTTGGCTTTAGCCAAATTCAAAACATGAAATAAGGAATTCATATTCAAATCCCAGGCAAAAGCGGGATTTTTCTCTGCCGTTGCCGATAGTAATGCCGCCATCAGATAGATCTCATCTATTTTATGTACTTCTACAAGATGCTCAATCTGATTGAAATCCAGGGCATTTATTACCTCAAAAGGGCCTGAGTTGACAACGTCATTGTTCAGTTTACGGATATCGGAAGCGATAACATTATCGGTTCCGTATATTTTTCTCAATGAATGGGTTAACTCGGTTCCAATTTGGCCACAAGCGCCAATAATCAATATTTTTGTACTCATTTTGAATAGGTTTTGAAATGCAAAGGTAACGTTTTCGTAAATATTTTCGCAGTACTGAATCAAGATTGCAAATACCATATAAAAACGGCTAAATCCATAATTTTCTTTCTGTTTTTTTGGCATATTTGGTGCTGAAAACGCAGTGTTTAGCGCGGAATTGCAATTCGCATTTTCGAATCTGTAATTATAAATTTACTTTGTAACTTTGTGCTTTAATGCAATAACAATGAAATACAAATTATCCTGTTTTCTTTTTCTGATTATTTTGCTTTCCTCATGTAAAAATAATGATCAAAAACGGCTGGCCGAAAATGAAAAAGATACCCAAAAAAAGGAAGTCATTTTCTCAAACATAAGCAAAGGCTGGGTCTTTTATGACACTCCTATTAATACCACTTCAGAGGCCAGTATGGCCACTTGGAATGAGTTGCGCCTTTTTTTGGCCGAACTGGCCATAAAACCAAAAAAAACCATTGGCGCTTTTCAACAAAAATCAGCGGCTATTTCTAAAAAAGCAATGTCGTTGAATGATAATATACCTGATCAGTTTAACAAACCGCAAATTAAAAGCAGGATTTCGACTTTGATTACCAAGGTGCGTTTGCTGGATTTATATATTCATTTGGACAACATTCCGGACAAAAAAGTGGTTCAAACGATTGCAGAAATTAATAATGAATTGTCTTCCCTGCAGAGACAAATGGATAAAATCACAGAAAAAAGCAAAATTCCCGTTGAAGAAGGGGAGTCTGAATTGAAGAAAATGATGGATGCCTCACGTGCAATCCCAAATACACCAAGTCCGAATACACCGGCCGACCCAAATACCCCTCGAGTTGAGTAAAACAGCCTTATATAATACATACGACAATTCCCCTAAAGTTAAACAAATTGTGGAGCGTTTGGTGGAGTCAAACCCAATAAAATTGCAGCTCGACGGCTTGTTGGGGTCTGCAGTTTCATTCATCATTCGTGCTTTGTTTAAAAAGGCGGAGCGTCCCTTTTTGGTTGTTTTAAACAACAAGGAGGAGGCGGCTTATTATTTGAATGATTTAGAACAGATGATTGGCGAACAAGACGTATTGTTTTATCCGGGCTCCTACCGTCGTCCATATCAAATTGAAGACACGGATAACGCCAATGTTTTGCTCCGTGCCGAAGTTCTCAACAGAATAAATTCGCGCAAAAAGCCAGCAGTTATCGTTAGCTATCCCGAGGCGCTGTTTGAAAAAGTGGTCACTCGAAAAGATCTGGACAAAAACACTTTAAAAGTCTCTGTTGGAGACAAAATTTCTATTGATTTCATCAACGAGGTTTTATTCGAATATGAATTCAAAAGGGTTGATTTCATTACCGAACCGGGCGAGTTTTCGGTGCGTGGAGGTATTGTCGATGTTTTTTCGTTTTCAAACGATAACCCATACCGTATCGAGTTTTTCGGGAACGAAGTGGACAGCATCCGAAGTTTTGATGTAGGCACGCAATTGTCCATAGAAATACAAAAAAAGATTACCATAATTCCAAACGTGGAAAACAAGATTTTTCAGGAAAATCGGGAGAGCTTTCTGGATTACATCTCGGAGAAAACGGTGATTTTCATTCAAAATACGGAGGACCTTTTATCGCAATTGGACAAGCAATTTGCCAAAGCGGAAGAGGCTTTCGAAAAATTGTCTAAAGACATAAAACATGCCACTCCAGAGCAGTTGTTCTTGAATCAATCCACTTTCATTAAAAGGGCATTAGACTTTTCTATAGTGGAACTGGGTTCCAAACCGATATTTAAAATAGACAAAAAATTCGAATTCCATATTCAGCCGCAGCCGTCATTCAACAAACAATTTGATCTGTTGTTGAATAACCTGAACGAGAATCATTTTAACGGATACAAAAACTATTTGTTCTGTTCTAATGAAAATCAGGCCAAACGTTTTCATGATATTTTTGAGACTTTGGACGAAGCTAATTCGGAGAACATTCGAAAACAATATAACACTATAGTTTTTCCTTTGTACCAAGGTTTTATTGATGAGGAGAATCAAATTACATGTTATACGGACCACCAGATTTTTGAGCGCTATCATAAATTTAGCATCAAGAACGGCTATTCTAAAAAGCAAAATATAACTTTAAAGGAACTCACCACTTTGTCTGTTGGGGATTATGTGACGCATATCGACCATGGAATAGGACGTTTTGGAGGACTGCAAAAAATACAAGTAGAGAATAGAACGCAAGAAGCCATCAAATTGGTGTATGCGGATAATGATATCGTATATGTAAGTATCCATTCACTGCACAAAATCTCGAAATACGCCGGAAAAGACGGAGCACCGCCCAAAATTTATAAATTGGGTTCGAATGCGTGGAAGGTTTTAAAACAAAAAACCAAGGCAAGAGTTAAGCATGTGGCGTTTAACTTGATACAGTTGTACGCCAAAAGGAGGTTAGATAAAGGATTCCAGTTTGCGCCTGACAGTTACCTACAAAATGAATTGGAAAGCTCATTTATTTACGAAGATACGCCGGATCAAACCAAATCGACGCAGGAAGTAAAGGCCGATATGGAAAGCGACCGACCGATGGATCGCTTGGTGTGTGGCGATGTGGGTTTTGGTAAAACTGAGGTAGCAATTCGTGCGGCTTTTAAAGCCGTTGACAATAGCAAACAGGTCGCTATTTTAGTGCCGACAACCATATTAGCATACCAACATTACCGTACCTTCACGGAGCGATTAAAAGACATGCCTGTTTCCGTTGGCTACTTAAACCGATTCAGAACGGCAAAACAAAAAGCGGAAACTTTAAAAGATTTAGCAGATGGGAAACTGGATATTGTTATCGGAACGCACCAATTGGTCAATAAAAATGTAGTCTTCAAAGACTTGGGATTGTTGATTGTGGATGAAGAGCAAAAGTTTGGGGTTAATGTAAAAGACAAATTAAAAACGATAGCCGCCAATGTCGACACATTGACTTTGACCGCCACGCCGATTCCAAGAACCTTGCAGTTTTCGTTAATGGCGGCAAGGGATTTATCCGTAATTACGACGCCACCACCCAACAGATATCCTATTGAAACGAATGTGGTTGGTTTCAGCGAGGAACTGATCCGGGACGCGATTTCGTACGAAATCCAGCGTAACGGACAGGTTTTCTTTATCAATAATAGAATTGAGAACATAAAGGAAGTCGCCGGAATGATTCAGCGATTGGTGCCCAATGCAAGAGTGGGGATCGGCCACGGACAGATGGAAGGCAGAAAACTCGAAGAGTTAATGCTGGCTTTCATGAACGGTGAATTTGATGTTCTGGTGGCGACTACCATTATCGAGAGCGGATTGGATGTTCCCAACGCCAATACGATTTTCATCAACAATGCCAATAATTTTGGCCTGTCTGATTTGCACCAAATGCGAGGTAGAGTTGGGCGAAGCAATAAGAAAGCCTTTTGTTATTTTATCTGCCCACCCTATTCGGCGATGACAGATGATGCCCGAAAACGAATCCAGGCATTGGAACAGTTCAGTGAACTGGGAAGCGGATTCAATATCGCCATGAAAGACCTCGAGATTCGCGGAGCCGGAGATTTATTGGGAGGGGAACAAAGCGGGTTTATCAATGAAATTGGTTTTGATACCTACCAAAAGATACTGAACGAAGCCATCGAGGAATTGAAGGAGAACGAATTCAAAGATTTGTATCCGGCCGAGAATGACATAGAGACCAAGGAATACGTAAAAGACCTTCAGATCGACACTGATTTCGAGTTGTTGTTTTCTGATGAATACGTCAATAATGTTACGGAGCGATTGAGTTTATACAACGAATTAGGCGCTGTGAAAAATGAAGAAGAATTACAGCTCTTCCAGAAAAAACTAATCGATAGATTTGGTCCTATGCCACCACGCGCTATTGCCTTGATGAATAGCATACGCATTAAATGGATTGCCAGCCGCGTGGGAATCGAGAAATTAGTGATGAAACAAGGGAAAATGGTTGGCTATTTTGTGTCCGACCAGCAATCCGATTATTACCAGTCGAATCGTTTTACTGATGTTATGCGTTTTGTCCAGAAACACAGTTCCATTTGTAAAATAAAGGAAAAAGAAACGAAGAACGGCTTGCGCTTGTTGTTGACTTTTGAGAATGTGAAATCAACAAGAAGGGCATTGGAATTGATGGAGTTGTTGGGTGGGGTAGAAAAATAATTTTCTATTTTTTGATATGTCTTAACTTTTTAATGGTTTTAAAAAAGTTAATTTGTCACTTTAAGGCAAATAAAAAAGCTTCCAATAATTTTCAATTGGAAGCTTTTTTTATGAAGTTGAATTTTTATTAATTCTTCAAATCCTTAATCACTTTAAAAGCGACATCTACCTGTTCTTCGCTCACTAATATCGTGAATTCATTAGAAGTCGAAATTACTTCGTTAATGATAATCCCTTCCCAAGCCAAACGTTGAAAAATGAAATAGTAGATCCCAGGTATGACGATATTTTCTTTTGGCAATTTAACGGTGATTGAAGCCAAATCATCCAGTTTTTGAATTAGTTTTTCATTGACAAAATGTTTGTCAACCAGTTGGTTTACACTTTTGCTCACCACAAGGTTAATTTCGTTTACCCCTCTGGATGAGGTATAAAAAACATCTGGGAAAGCGTTGATATCGGATATTAATTCCGCTTGTTTGTTTAGCACAGTTTCCGAAACTGCAAAAGTATAATCGGTCAAGGCAGAGCGAACTGTGATTTCACCTATGTTTTTTATCACTTTATTGATTTTGTGGTTTAGTCTAAAATCAAGTTCTTCGGTCAGTCTTTTTAATGACATTACAACCGCGCCTTGTTTCACTTCTTTCCCAAACTCACTTTCCAATTCGGACATGATGTTTCTGGATAATGAAGTCAGGTTGATAATCCCAAGCGACAATGCGTTTAATAAAAAGGGCTTTGTTTTGATGTAATTTTCTACAATTGAAGAGACGGTTTTCATAATTTTAAAATGTTTGCGTTTGGTAAGAACAACAAGATTGTTTGGTTTGTGTGACAAAAGTCTCTGCAAATATAAATAAAAAACAATTTGTTACAAATACAACATCGAAAAATATGCTTAAAAATGATAAAATGCGTCTATAAGGTGTTCAATCACAAAAGATTTGCCCTGTTTATGGACGGCAATGATGTCAAAACGGACATCAAGGTCCAAATCTTTTTCGTTTACATAGGCATCTACCGCTTTTACCAATAGTTGGATTTTTTTGGTTTTCACAAAATCTTGCGGCAAACCAAAATCTAAAGAAGAACGAGTTTTCACTTCTACAACGGCAAGGATATTTTCTTTTTTGGCGAGAATGTCTATTTCCGCCTTTTGGAAAGTCCAATTGGTTTCTAGGATGGCATAGCCATTTTTCTGTAGATATTCTACAGCCAACTCTTCCCCCAGTTTTCCTAATTCGTTGTGTTCGGCCATCAAAACTGTGTTAAGCGTTCAATCACGGTATGCGTAGATCAGCAAGCCAAAATCGTCAATCGATTTTATTATTCAAAAACAACGCTTGAACTGTTAGTGTCCACATTTAGGGTTACTTTGCTCCCCAGAATCAGGGCTCTATTATCACGAATATGCCCCGCCGGAAAACTGTATAGCACTGGGATGTTATATGTTTTTGTTACGTCTTCTATGATTTCAACGGCATTTTTTCCCCATGGAATATCATTGTCCCTCATTTTTGACATTGAGCCCACGATAATTCCCTTTATACTCTCAAGACAGCCATTGCGTTTTAAATTCATCATCATGCGATCGATATGGTATAAATATTCATCCAAGTCTTCTATAAACAAGATTTTATCGCTGCAATCAATAGCTGATTGCGATCCCAATAAACTGTATAGGATTGATAAATTTCCGCCCACTAACTCCCCCGTTGCGGTTCCAATTCTGTTCATCGCGTCGGGAGCGATCTGATAAGTCAAGCGGTCTCCAAATAATGCGAGCCTTAAACTTTCAACGGCTTCTTCAGATGCACGTGCTGTAGTGACAGGCATTATACCATGTATGGATTTAAAACCCATAGTATTCAAATGATTGTGCAAAACTGTAACGTCACTAAAGCCGATAATCCATTTTGGATTTTGTTTAAATTTAGTAAAATCCAATAAATCGACCATTCTAACAGTACCATATCCGCCTTTTACACACCAAATTCCTTTGATGTTAGGATTGTCTAATTGCTGCTGAAAATCAGCTGCTCTTTGTTCATCTGTTCCCGCAAGCTGGTTGTCATCTAAGCCAATCGTATTCCCAATAACGACTTCCAATCCCCAACTGTGTAGTAAATCTATTGCCGGTTTAAGATTGTCATCAATGTTTTTTCGGGCTGTAGCCAAAATGGCGATAGTGTCTCCTTTTTGTAAAGTTGGTGGTGTTGTCATCAGTGTATGGGCTTGGCTAGTGTAGGATTGTAAAATAAAAAATAAAAGTAGGAATTTGTATAAACCAAACCTACAGTTTGTAATCCAAAATCGAGTAGTATGCATGTTTTTATTTTCCTTATTTATTAATGTGAGTGCAGTCTATCTAACAGACAAAAACAAAGATAGGCAAATTGAAAATAAATTGGAGTTTGTTATTCAAATGAAGTATTTTTACTAGTGTTGAAGTATTTCCTATAGAATGTTTTTTTAATATATCAGATATGAGAACTATACGATTGTTTCCCTATTTCATTTTACTTTTCTCATTAACTAAGACTTCTGCGCAGCAAAAGAATTATGCGATCCATACTTTAGCGTTCTATAATTTCGAAAATTTGTTCGACACCATCAATGATCCCAACACCAATGATGATGAATGGACGCCAAAAGGAGCGCAGCATTGGACTTCCAAGAAATACCATCAGAAACTGCAAAACCTGTCCAGAGTCTTGCTCGAAATTGGTTCCTCCGAAAACACCAATTCCCCTACATTTATAGGTTGTTCCGAAATTGAAAACAGGGGCGTACTGGAGGATCTGATAAAAGAACCCAAACTCATCAATAAAGAATATGGGATAATTCATTTTGACTCTCCCGATAAGCGAGGTATTGATGTGGCCTTGTTGTACCAAAAGAAGTATTTCCGGCCTGCCACATACACCAATATTCCATTGATAGTATATCGAAAGGAAACGCCCACGAAAGTTCTCGCTAAATTCGAAACTGGCGACAAAACAGATGACAGCCTGGAAGTGAGTAATCAAAATAATCGGGTATTTACGCGGGACCAACTTCTGGTAACCGGTTTTCTCGATGGTGAAGAAATAAATATCATAATCAACCATTGGCCCTCCCGTTCCGGTGGAGAAAAAAAGTCCAGCCCATTCAGGGAAGCGGCAGGGGCATTGAACCGAAAAATAATCGATTCCTTGCAACGGATTAATCCTGATGCGAAAGTGATTACGTTGGGAGATTTAAACGACGGCCCTTTTAACAAAAGCGTAAAATTGGCCCTTGGCGCCAAAGCCAATAAGGCAGAAGTGCTTCCGTTAGGGATATACAATCCGTTTGAAGAAATGGGCAAAAAAGGATTGGGAACCATTGCCTATCGAGATTCATGGGATATTTTTGACCAAATAATGGTTTCGCAATCGCTGATTCAAAATGACTTCACATCCTTTCGATACTGGAAAGCGGGGATTTACAACAAGTCTTTTTTGATACAGGCATCTGGCCAATACAAAGGCTACCCGAAACGGCATTCCGCAACCGAGGTTGGTTTTAGCGATCACTTTCCGGTTTACATCTATCTGATCAAAGAAATGAGGTAGAATTAACAAAAGGAGTTAAAGAGAACGGTAAAAGCTCAGCAAGACTTTATGGGTTTATAAACTTCAAGACATGCGACTTTTTATTAACTTAGCAACTCATAAACTAAACATCTCTACAAACATGGCAATAGTGGCACCTTTTAACCTGAATAAATGGATTGACGAAAACCGCCATTTGCTCAAACCGCCCGTAGGCAATAAAAATTTGTACAAGGATTCTGGTGATTATATTGTTATGATTGTTGCGGGACCTAATGCTCGAAAAGATTTTCATTACAACGAAACTGAAGAACTGTTTTACCAACTCGAAGGTTCCATAAAGGTGATCGTTCAAGACGATGGGGAGCGAAAAGAACTCGAATTACATGCTGGTGACATGTACCTCCATAAGGCGAAAACGCCGCATTCCCCGGTCCGTTCCGAGGGTTCCATTGGCTTGGTGATCGAGCGTAAGAGAGCCGGAAAGGGATTTACGGATGGCTTGCTTTGGTATTGCGATAACTGCAACCATAAATTATATGAGGTATATTTCGAATTAAACGACATCGAAAAAGACTTTTTACCCCATTTCAAGCATTTCTACAATTCTTTGGCACTAAGAACCTGCGAAAAATGCGGGACAGTAATGGATACTGATCCCAGTTTCACGGACGAGAAGTAATATAGATCTGATATTTTTTAGTTTTTTGTAGCCATTTCCCGCTGTTCGTTTTATCTTTTCCTCCTTAAAGAAAGGAGAAAAAGGATGTCACTTCCATCGGGGCTAGAAAGCGGCTGTCATTAAATTTTATGAATTATTTCGAAGTTTCGGAATGCACAAGCCCACATGGCAGATGATTTAAATAAAAATCTCTCCGGACCTTAAGGATATTTTACAATCTGAATTTTGTATAATACGTCTTTAAACAATATCTTTACAAAAAATATTATAACAATTTATACCAAAAAAGTTACAATGATAACAATAGCAAATCAATTCGGAATGGAAGAGGCTTTGGCTCAGTTGGGCATAAAAGACATAAATGAAGGTACTTCAACAGGTTTAAATCATTTTTCAAACGGAGAAATCCTAGAAAGTTATTCACCTGTCGACGGACAATTGATAGCAAAAGTGAGAACTTCAACAGCTGCCGATTACGAAAAGGTAATGCAAACGGCAACAGAAGCTTTCAAAACATTCAGAACGATGCCAGCGCCACAACGTGGTGAAATCGTGCGTCAATTTGGAGAGAAATTGCGTAAAAACAAGGAAGCATTAGGGAAATTGGTTTCTTACGAAATGGGGAAATCATTACAAGAAGGATACGGAGAAGTTCAGGAAATGATTGACATCTGTGATTTTGCAGTGGGACTTTCCCGTCAATTGCACGGACTTACGATGCATTCTGAACGTCCTGGACACAGAATGTACGAACAATACCATCCAATGGGAGTTGTTGGAATCATTTCGGCTTTCAACTTTCCGGTAGCCGTTTGGGCTTGGAATACCGCTTTGGCTTGGATCTGTGGTGATGTTTGCGTTTGGAAACCATCAGAAAAAACACCGTTATGCGGAATTGCCTGTCAGAACATTATTGCTGAGGTGATTAAAGAAAATAACCTTCCAGAAGGAATCTCTTGTTTGATTAACGGAGATTACAAAGTGGGAGAAATGATGACTAACGACAAACGTATTCCTTTAATTTCTGCAACGGGTTCAACTCGTATGGGAAAAATTGTGGCACAAACAGTTGCTGGTCGATTGGGTAGATCATTATTGGAATTAGGAGGAAACAATGCGATTATTGTGACTCCGGATGCTGATATAAAAATGACTGTTATCGGTTCTGTTTTTGGAGCGGTAGGGACAGCGGGACAACGTTGTACGTCAACACGTCGTTTGATCATTCACGAAAGTATATACGATAAAGTAAAAGAAGCAATTGTTTCAGCATACAAACAATTGCGCATAGGAAATCCATTGGATGAAAACAACCATGTTGGTCCGCTGATCGACACGCATGCAGTTGAAATGTACAACAAAGCTTTAGCGAAAGTAGTTGCCGAAGGTGGGAAAATCCTTGTTGAAGGTGGCGTTCTTTCTGGCGAAGGTTACGAAAGCGGATGTTACGTTAAACCGGCAATTGCCGAAGCAGAAAACACATTCGAAATCGTGCAGCATGAGACTTTTGCACCAGTATTGTATTTGTTGAAATATTCTGGAGACGTGATGGATGCTATTGCTATCCAAAACGGAGTGGCACAAGGATTGTCATCTGCGATCATGACCAATAACTTGCGTGAGGCAGAATTGTTTTTATCTGTTGTAGGTTCAGATTGTGGGATTGCCAATGTAAACATCGGAACCTCAGGTGCTGAAATCGGTGGTGCTTTTGGAGGAGAAAAAGAAACGGGTGGCGGACGTGAGTCTGGATCTGATGCTTGGAAAGTGTATATGAGAAGACAAACCAATACCATCAACTACACCACAAGTTTACCTTTATCACAAGGAATAAAATTTGATTTGTAAGAAGAAATAATCATAATAAAAAAGGCAATTTGAAAACTCAAATTGCCTTTTTTTATTTTAGAACCTTTTTTAATCTTTTATAGAAATTGTTGCCTTAATGCTTCTACAAATTAAAAGAAGCACCAACATTTAATGTAAACTGGTTGTTTAGATTGTGTCCAAAATCAGTGTTATTTTTGTCATATTTGGCAATAGGAATTCCCGCTTCTCCAAACAATCCAAAACCGTCAGTGAAGAAATAGCGGAAACCCAGATGGGCACCAAAATTTTTCAATCCTAAATCCAGTCCAGGATAGATATCCATGTTAGGCTCTAGCTGCATTACACTTCCCAAGTTTGCATTAAATCTGGCTTTTAGGTCCACTCGATCTCCAAAAGTCGGGTTTTCACCATTCAATGGGTTGGTACGTACAGATAATAAGTAATTTCCGGTAAGCCCCAGAGACATGTTTTCCCCAATCCCAAAATCAGACGATAAAAAAATGCCGGTTCCGCCGTCTTGCAGGTTAAGCCCCACTTGTCCCTTAACATCTCCATTTCCTTTGAAGGCTTGAGCATTAATTAGACCAAAAGATAATAGTAATGATAGTGTAATAAATTTTTTCATGTTTCAGATGGGTTATAAATTCAGCGGCGAAATTAGTTTAATAAATCTTAATTCCGTCCTTTTTCATCAAAATACAGTACGTTCAAGGGTTCGCTTTGCCAGAATTCTTTAGTGTTGACATCCATGATTGTCAATGCGCCTTTGAATGCAGCCCCCGTGTCCATGTTCCAGACGCAGGCCATTTGGAGCGGAGTGGTTTTTCCGATGCGCGTAACAGGGGTGTGCCCAATATAGACTTCGTCATATAAAGTAAGTCGTTTGGGATATAATAAATCATTTGGCTTGATGCTCCGGTCCAACGATAAGGCAGTTTCCCACAAGGTTCTGTCCCAATAAAATAGTTTGGGGTAAAACTCATAGGTTACACCATTCATATTGGTAAAGCCCGCATGTACAAACAGACGATTCTTTTCATCAATATGATAATCTTGCAGAGAATCCAAGAAATCAATGTGCAGTTGCCTTCTGGTGGAATCCACGTCCTCATACGCTAAAACCGTTGCTTCGCCGCCATGTTTATACCATAAAAGGTTATCTGTATTGTCTTTGTTGTCTTTGAGCCAATGGAGGACCAGTTCGTCATGATTCCCACGAATGAAAATGCAGTTGTTTGTGCTGTTCAATTCGATTAAGAAATCAATGACCTGCGGAGATTGGCTCCAGCCATCGACATAATCTCCCAGAAAAATCAGGCTGTCTTGGGGAGTTACCTTCGCTCTTTCCATTATTTGATGCAGCGCGCGCAAACCGCCGTGTATGTCGCCTATGACTAATGTTCTCATTTGATGTGTTCTCAATTGGGTTTTCTAAAATAGATTAAATACTGTTTTATTAGTTCATAAAAATAGGCAAAAGAGGGAACACCCAAGGATTTTTAACTGTTTTTTTCGAAAAAAAATAGTATAAAGCGGCTCAATTTCATCCGTAATTTAACGAAAAATTCAATTTTGCTTGGTGACTAAACCTATGGGAACGAAATGATTGTTTTCGCCGACACTGAAATATACCCAGATTTGGTGATTGATTAGATTAAAAATTAAGGTTAACTTTACAAAAAAATTAAAACGCCAAGAAAATGAATGCAATTATCGCTTTTTCACTTTTAATTATACGTGCTATATTCCATTTTATAAATGATATTTTATTTGCGTAGAAGTATCGCTGTCTTTCTGCCAGAACTAAAGTAGGAGGTTAATAAAGCGCCTCTTGGTTTTATTAAAACAGTTGGGTCAGTTTGATGGTAGTGAAATAATACCCGTCATTGCCCCTGAAAAAGGCAACGGCGGCTTACTGCACGTCATATTTCATCTTCCGCAAAATCCTCATGGCTTCCTTAAAAGACAAATATATTTGTGGATAAGGTTTCAAAAACGGTTTGGCTTCAATCAGTTTTTCTTTGGCATCATCAAATCCGTTAAGATAACAAATCATGAAAGTCGAAGACAGATTTTCCATATCCTTTTGTTCCCGTTCATTTAATGTCTGCCCATTTTTCAGTTTTTTTAATAAGGCGATATTGGAGTTATAAATATGGTAAAGCATTTTACGATTGAATTCCGGCGGCTGAAAAAGCATTTCGCTTTCAATCTTATAGTAACCATTCTCATAAAAATAAATGGTTTGTTTCTCCAATGGATAATAGCTCGTTTTGTCATTCAAGCCCAAGGGAACATATTCCGTAATGGTAAATGAATCCTCGTCATAGGTAATCGTGACCACATCATGTGCCGAATAGAACAGCTTTACTTGTTCATTAATCAGTTCAATGTCAACACGGGACAAAAAAGTTTTATCACGGACTCTTTTAGGAACCCCAGCCCAGCAAATGACAAATAATTCCTTGAACACTTTGTATTTTGGAGACATGTCTTTATGGCGAAAATTCATGAAATCAAAAACGCCGTCCAGGGTATATTCGATGTTGTTGCGGGAACTGTTTTCAATTCCTATGACGGTTTCGGCGTTTTGATAGCTCTTTTCAATTTTGCCCTCGGTTGGTGTGGTATTGCTTCCCCGTCTGATAAAAACACTGCTGGCAGAAATGGTGTGAATTCCTTTTTTGAAAAAGGAACTGTTCTTTTTTGGTTTTATGGTTACCAGCCCAACCACTTTATCTTTGGGTAGATTCGGAAAAGGGACATTCTCATATTGGATTTTCGGCGGGTTTTCCAGATAGGCATTCACCAAATTCTGAATATGACTGTCGTCAAAAAAATCGTCCCCGACAATCTCGTTGTCCTGGTCTTCAACCCCTACAACAATATAGGAATTGTTTGCGGGATTAGAATTAGACAATGCGCAAATATGTTTCAAGAACTTTGCTTTTCCTTCTCGAGTGTGTAAATTCAACTGCCGTTTTTTGTCATAAAAACTGCACTCGTCATTGTAGGCGAGTAAGTTTTTGATTAAGAGGCGTTTGTTGATCATTTGATTGGTATTAGCGCGACTCGAGGCGTAGCTAAAAGCACATCTGTTCTTTTGACTTGCAATTTTAGTGTTTTTTTGCCGTTGTTAATATACTAATTATAATAAACAAAAAATATGAAAAGGATTAAAAATTACCTATTGGGTTTTTTCACAATGTCGTTAATGGGACTGGTTCTCGTAGGATGTGAAAGTAATAATGATGCCTCAGGGACATCAACGATCATGGTCAGAATGACCGATGCCCCGGGAGATTATGACGAGGTAAATATTGATGTTAAGGACGTTCTGATGAAAACAACGACAGAAACTGATGACAGCGAAGGCTGGGTTAGTATCGGGAACGTTACTCCAGGAATGTACAATTTATTGGATTTAACCGGCGGAGTAAATGTTTTATTGGCAGACAATGTCGTTCCTTCAGGTTATTTGGGGCAAATTAGATTGCTTCTGGGGGATAATAATACGGTGGTTAAAGATGGTGTGACTTATCCATTGAAGACGCCAAGCGCTCAACAGTCAGGATTGAAGTTGAAAATTAACCAAACCCTACTTGCTGGTGCGACCTATGATTTTCTGTTGGATTTCGATGTAGAACATTCAATTGTTGTTCAAGCCGGGACTTCAGGGAATTACAACCTACATCCAGTGATTAATGTGTCAACAATGGTGACCTCAGGAGTCATCAAGGGGGTTATTGACCCGGTTCTGGTAGGATTTCAGGTTATGGCTTCCGTTCAAGTGGGAGACGTCACAGTTACTGCTTATGCAAACGAAGAAGGTATGTTTCAACTAAACGGCATTCCGGCAGGAACATACAGCGTTACTTTGACTCCGGATGTGGCTTCAGGGAAGGAAATAAAAACAATTTTGGATGTGGTTGTGACAAATGGAATAGTTACCGACATGGGTAATATTACGTTGTAAAACACTAATCAAAAAATATTTAAACAAAAAAACAGCTGTATTTCAGCTGTTTTTTTTGTTCTCTTAATTTGCAAAAGATTTATGGCTATTTCGGTATTCCATACCAATTAAAAACTGGCTCTTAGTTTAATTAATTTTTTTTCACAATGGTCGACGATGCTTGAGCCGTACCCATAACGACCAAATCGGCAATGTTGACGTGATACGGTCTGGAAACCACAAAATGAATGATGTCAGCGATGTCCTCAGGCTGCAATGGATCGAAGCCCTTATATACATTTGAGGCTCTGTCAACATCTCCTTTGAAACGGACCTCACTGAATTCCGTTTGCACCATTCCGGGATGAATGGCTCCAACCCTTATTCCAAATGGGTTCAGGTCCATACGCATTCCTTGGTTCAAGGCATCAACGGCGTGTTTTGTGGCGCAATAGACATTTCCGTTCGGATACACTTCCTTAGCGGCAGTGGAACCGATATTGATGATATGACCCGATTTTCTTTCGATCATCTGGGGGATGATGGCTTTTGAAACATATAAAAGTCCTTTTACATTGATGTCAATCATGGCATCCCAATCGTCCAAATCACCGTTTTGAATGGGGTCTAAACCATGTGCGTTACCCGCGTTGTTAATCAGAATGTCGATTTTGGAAAAAGCTTCGGGTAAAGAATCGATTTGTTCCGAAACGGCTTTCTTGTCACGAACATCAAATTGCAGAGTGTGAACTTCGGTTAGTTTTGAAAGTGCAGATTCAAGGTCAACCAAGCGGTCTTCTCGCCTTCCGCAAAGGACGATCTTATACTTGTTTTTTGCCAATAGTTCCGCTGTTGCTCTACCGATTCCGCTTGTGGCACCAGTTATTAGGACTGTTTTATTCATAGTTTGTATTGCTAATTTCGATTGTTTGTAAATGTTTACTTGCGGAAGCAATTGTGAACGGGACAATTGAAGTCGTGATTTAAGGGACGTCCTCTCCCATGCTTTCTGCCCAGATGGCAAACCAATCTTCCTTGTCGAGATCCAATTCGACCGCTTTCATCAAGGATTGTATTCGGGCCACATTTACGGTTCCCGCGATCGGAATCACTTTTGCAGGATGTTTCAAAACCCAAGAAAGCAAAATCGTGTCGGAACCCAAATGGTATTTGGAAACTAATGTCGCCAATAGTTTTTTCAATCGGTGCGTTTGCGGAATATCTTTCCTGAAAACACAGCCTAAGGGATTCCATGACATGGGACGAATGTCATGCATTTGCATATAATCAAAACTTCCGTCTAGCATAGGTTCGAAATTAGTTGCCGAGAACTGTACCTGATTGTAGCCGATTTCTGTTTTCTGACGAATCAGTTCAGTTTGTGAAGAGGTGAAATTTGAAAGTCCAAAAGCGATGATTTTTCCCTCAGATTTTAGTTTTTCAACCGCTTCTGCAATCTCGTCGGCCTGCATCAAAGGACTCGGTCTGTGCAGCAAAAATACGTCTAAATAATCAGTCTGCAGATTCTTTAACGATTGTTCAACCGAGCGGATAATATGCGATTTGGAATAGTCGTAATGTTTGACGGTATTGTTTCTATTTTCTGACGGCATCTGAATGCCGCATTTAGAAATCAATTGCATTTTTTCTCTGGGTATTTTGCTTGAGGCAAATGCTTTTCCGAAATCGGCTTCGGTGGTATATGAACCATAAATATCGGCGTGATCAAAGGTGGTTATTTTGTTTTCCAGACAAACGTGAATCATGTTTTCCATTTCCTTTGGAGTGAGGTTTTTATCCCAAACTCCCCAATTCATGGTGCCCGCGATTATGGGTGATAATGTTGTTTTATTCATGTTTTTTATTTTTTGATGAAATCCGCGATTCTGCGATTCCGAAGTATATTTTTCAAAGTTCTTAAAAATATAAAAATTGTATCATAATTCGACCTTAAAATTAGGGCATTGGCCGAAGTTTTAACCATTTTTTAACATCTTACCTCTAAAAAAAAATTCAATTTGCACTCTCAAAAGTAAGGCATTAAACTCAAGGTTTTAAAAATATCAATATGGAAGAAAATACATCGACTTTAGACATTAGAGCAATCAATGAAAAAATAGAAAGAGAGAGCGCTTTTATCGATCTCCTGACTATGGAAATGAATAAGGTGATTGTGGGTCAAAAGCACATGGTGGAACGATTATTAATTGGACTTTTGGGTCAGGGGCATATTTTGTTGGAAGGTGTTCCTGGATTGGCAAAGACACTGGCCATAAATACGCTTTCGCAAGCGGTGCATGGCTCATTCAGCAGAATCCAGTTTACGCCCGATTTATTGCCTGCGGATGTTGTGGGAACCATGATTTACAACATAAAACAAAATGAATTCTCCATTAAAAAGGGGCCAATTTTCGCCAATTTTGTGCTAGCCGATGAGATTAACCGTGCGCCAGCCAAAGTGCAATCGGCATTATTGGAAGCGATGCAGGAAAAGCAAGTGACCATTGGCGACACTACTTTCAAGTTGGAAAGACCTTTCTTGGTTTTGGCGACTCAAAATCCAATTGAGCAAGAGGGGACATACCAACTTCCGGAAGCGCAAGTCGATCGTTTTATGTTGAAAACGGTTATCGATTACCCGAAAATGGACGAAGAGCGAATGGTTATTCGTCAAAATCTAAAAGGAAGCTACGAGAAAGTGAATCAAGTGGTTTCTGTGGAACAGATTTTACGCGCACAAGAAGCGGTTCGCGAAGTCTACATGGATGAAAAAATAGAAAAATACATTCTTGATATTGTTTTTGCCACTCGTTTTCCGGAGAAATACAAACTTGCCGATTTGAAACCGTTAATCAGTTTTGGGGCTTCGCCACGTGGAAGCATCAACTTAGCCAATGCTGCAAAATGTTACGCTTTCATCAAACGTCGCGGTTATGTTATTCCTGAGGATGTTCGTGCCGTTGTTCACGACGTGTTGCGTCACAGAATTGGGATTACCTATGAGGCGGAAGCAGAAAACATTACCTCTGTAGACATCATCAATAAAATCATCAACGAAGTAGAAGTACCTTAAAGTTTGTTTAATGTTTAAAGTTTCAAGTTGTCAGATGACAACATTGGAACATTAAACTTTTAAACTTTAAACAAATCAAAATGGATACAAAAGAGCTTTTAAAGAAAGTACGCAAAATAGAAATAAAAACCCGAAGATTGAGCGATCATATCTTTTCGGGGGAATACCATACCTCATTCAAAGGGCGTGGAATGACCTTCAGCGAGGTGCGCCAATATCAATATGGAGATGACATTCGTGCTATTGACTGGAACGTGACAGCGCGATATAACGAAGCACATGTCAAAGTTTTTGAAGAAGAACGGGAATTGACGATGATGTTGATGGTTGATATTTCTGGCTCTGAGAGTTTTGGTTCCAAAAAAGAATTCAAAAAAGACATTGTTACTGAAATTGCCGCGACAATGGCTTTCTCTGCAACGCAAAACAACGATAAAATTGGGTTGATTTTATTTTCAGACCAAATCGAACTTTACATTCCGCCCAAAAAAGGAAGATCGCATGTACTGCGCATCATACGGGAATTGATAGAATTTCAGCCGCAAAGCCAAAAAACGGACATTTCCCAGGCATTGAAGTTCTTATCGAGCACTCAAAAGAAGAAAGCCATCGTGTTCATGATTTCTGATTTCATGTCCGAAGATTATGAACAAACCCTGAAAATAGCCTCCAAGAAGCATGACATCACCGGTATTCGAGTATTTGATATTCGGGAAGAAAAGATGCCCAATATCGGCATGGTTTCGATGCTTGATGCCGAAACGGGTCAAACGCAATTGATTGATACCAGTTCGAAAACGATCCGACTCAATTACGAAAAATATTATAGGGATAAGGTGAATTATTTTAAGGAAACCTTCAGCAAGTCGGGTTCGGGCATTGTTAATACCAGAGTTGATGAAAGTTATGTGACCAAATTGTTAGGGTATTTCAAATCGAGATAGAGATTTTAGATAGATCTGAAATCAAAAATCGTTGATCTGAAATCAAAAATTTGCAAAAGTAAAAAATGAAAAACAAAGTATACCTACTAATACTGCTTCTTTCCACTGCTATTTTTGCTCAGCAAAAAAGGCTGGAAACGAGCATAGATACAACAAAAAATAAAATTGGTGCCGAGTTTAAACTAACGATAAAAACTTCGGTGGATACTTTGTCTAAAGTTGTTTTTCCTAATCTTAAAAATATTGGCGCTCTCGAAGTGATCCGTTCTTACCCTATTGATACGGTAAAAAATGACGACCGCTATGAGCTAATCAAGAAATACGGATTGACCCAATTTGATTCAGGGAAATATTCCATTCCGAGTATAAAGATTTTCATCAACAGCAAGCCGTACATGACGGATTCTCTTTTGGTGGAAGTCGCTAATGTCCAAGTCGATACTTTAAAACAAAAAATGTATGACATTAAAGGAATTACGCCAGTAAAGAGTTCGTTGGGCGACTGGTGGAAATACCTATTGGTACTGGCTTTAATTCTAGGTATTGGCGCGCTGGTGTATTGGTTTGTGAAAAAACAACAAAAGAAAAAAATTGAGGAAGAGGTTTACAAGACTCCTATTGAAAAAGCTACTAGTCTGCTTAACAGCTTAGAAAAGAAAGAGCTTTGGCAAAAAGGGGAGGTTAAAGAGTATTATAGCGAATTAACTGATATTGCGCGAAATTACATCGAGGAAGCGATAGAAATTCCCGCTATGGAAAGCACTACTTCGGAGCTGATATTGGGACTTAGAGCCGCTTCCGTCAGGAAAAAAATGACGGTTTCACAGGAAACGATACAAAACCTGGAAAGGGTTTTGAAACAGGCCGATTTAGTGAAATTTGCCAAGTCAAAACCGTTGGATTACGAAATAGAAGAAGACAAAAATAAAATTCAAAAAGCAATTATAACACTAGACAGTTCTATTCCTGTTGAGCTGGAAATCGAAGAAGACGCGATACTGAATGAAGCACAAAAGCAAAAACAGATTCAAATCCAATTACGTAAAAAGAGAAAAAGAAGAATTCTGATTACGGCCGCTTCAGTTATTTTCTTGCTGTTAGCCATAACAAGTTACTTCGTTGCGACTAAAGGTTTTCGCTACGTGAAGGATACGATAGTCGGAAACCAAAGTAAAGAATTACTGGAAGGGGAATGGATAAAAAGCACCTACGGAAATCCAGGGGTTAATATAGAAACTCCAGAAGTGCTGAAAAGGATAGATTTGACAAAGTCATTGCCCAAAAACGGATTGGCGCTCATCAAAGAAATGAATTCTTTTGCCCTTGGCGGTGTTACTGATGATTTTTACTTGATGGTTTCCACTTATAAATACAAACAAGACTCAACAGCAGTTGATTTGAAAAAGTCATTAGAAGTTACCTTGCAGACATTAGAATCGCAGGGAGCGCAAAACATGATCGTGAAACAAGAAGATTTCGAAACGAAAGAGGGCATAACCGGGATAAAAGGATACGGTACCTTTTTGAGAGTAAATGACAAATCGGTAGGAAGCGAAAAATTATATTACGAAATAATTTTATTCGGCCAAGAAGGGGGATTGCAACAAATTATGATTATCCACGAAGATGGCGATTCCTATGCAAACGAAATAGCAGACAGGGTGTTGAGCTCGGTCGAATTAATACAAGTAAGTAAATAATGACGAAAATAACTTTTCTAAATCCTGATTTTTTCTGGTTGTTCCTTTTGATTCCAATTGCCATTATCTGGCAGGTTTTGAAAAGAAATGATCAATCGGTGACTTTAAAAATCAGTTCAATTCAAGGATTCAAGGGATCGACCTCTTTGCTGGCAAGGCTGAAACCTTTTTTGAGCGTATTGCGATTATTGGCGTTAAGCTCCTTAATTGTAGCCATGGCGAGACCAAGAACGGTCGATATAAGCAATAGAACTAAAACGACCAAGGGAATCGATATTGTCATGGCTGTTGACGTTTCCGGAAGTATGTTGGCCAAAGACTTGAAACCGAACCGGATGGAAGCCCTGAAAAGAGTGGCAGCCGATTTTGTGGACGAAAGACCTAACGATAGGATTGGACTTGTGGTGTATGCCTCCGAAGCCTATACAAAAACGCCGGTAACCAGCGACAAAGCGGTCGTTCTCGAGGCGATCAAGAGCATAAAATACGACAATGTTTTGCAAGACGGAACAGGAATTGGGATGGGATTGGCCACGGCAGTAAACAGGTTGAAAGACAGCAAGGCCAAAAGTAAAGTGATTATTCTTTTGACGGACGGGGTTAATAATGCCGGTTTTATTGAGCCGGAGACGGCAGCAGACATTGCCAAACAATATGGAATAAAAGTATACACTATAGGAATAGGAACGAACGGTATGGCTGAATTCCCTTATGCAGTAGCTCCAAACGGTCAGTTTTTGTTTCAAATGATGAAAGTGGAAATTGATGAGAGACTAATGAAAAGCATCGCCAAAAAAACGGAAGGAAGGTATTTCCGTGCTACGAGCAACAGCAAATTGGCCGAAATTTATGGTGAAATCAACAAATTGGAAACTACCGAAATCGAAGAACTGAAGTTCTATGATTACGACGAGAAATACAGGCCTTTTGTTTGGCTTGCAGGATTTTTGCTTTTGGCAGAAATTGGTTTAAGAAATACTGTTTACAAAAGCTTCATTTAGTTTGTTAAAGAATGGAGTAAAGAGAGTCATAAATGGCACTCTATGATTTAAAATAATTTGGTGTGCTATGTTTTAGAACTTAGCGCCCTTTGTGTTTAAAAAAAATATGGAATTAGACGAAAAAAAATATTTATACCTGCTATTCATTCTTCCGTTATTGGTGTTGTTATTTCTATACAATTTGTATTGGAAACGAAAAAAACAGCGTGAATTTGGGGATTCAGACGCTATAAAGAAATTAAGTCCGGAGAAATCTACTTTTAAACCCACTTTCAAACTGGTAATTATCCTTTTGGCGTTGGCTGGATTGATAGTTGGGTTGGTGAATCCCAAAATAGGGACCAAAATGGAAACTGTGAAACGGGAGGGAATCGATATCGTTTTTGCGATGGATATTTCTAAAAGTATGCTTGCCGAAGATGTGGCTCCGAGCCGATTGGAAAAAAGCAAACAGATTGTTTCGCAGATCATAAACCAATTAGGAAACGACAGGATAGGTATCGTAGCTTACGCGGGAAGTGCGTTTCCGGTCTTGCCCATAACCACCGATTACAGCGTAGCTAAAATGTTTTTGCAAAGCATGAATCCCGGAATGGTTTCCTCGCAAGGAACCTCTCTCGATGAAGCCATCAAATTATCGGCGACCTATTTTGACGATAAAAGCAAAACGAGCAAGTTGTTGATTTTGATTTCGGACGGTGAAGACCACTCTGAAGGTGCCCAAGCGGCGGCGGAAGAAGCCAATAAGCAGGGGATGAGAATCATTACAGTGGGCATTGGAACCGAAAAAGGTGGTACTATTCCTTTGAAAAGGAACGGAATCGTAGAAAGCTATCAAAGAGACAACAATGACCAAGTTGTGGTGACTAAATTAAACCGTGCCAGTTTGGATGCCATTGCGAAGGCTACAAAAGGGGGATATGTGAACGGAAATAACACTAAGGAAGTGCTGGAATACATAAAGACAACTTTGGATAAAATTCAAAAAACAGAATTTGAATCCACGCAAATGGCCGATTTTCAGTCTCAATTTCAATGGTTTCTTGGAATAGCCTTTGGCTTGCTGTTTTTGGATTTTTTCTTATTGGAAAGAAAAACTAACTGGGTTAGGAAGTTGAATTTATTTAATGAAGAAAAGTAAATTCATATTCTTTGAAGGATTAAACCTTCTAGAATTAACAGAATTAAATTAAAATGAAAAACAATAAAAAATACATATTTACGTCTTTCTTGTTTCTGCTTTGGGGACTGGGAGCGGTATTTGCGCAGGTGAGGGATAGAAGTTTGCCTAAAGCGAATGAGGAATACGCAGACAGCAAATTTGTTGATGCTGAGGCGAATTACAGGATTTCGAACTCAAAATTCCCAAGCAGGACCATTGCTTCCTACAATTTGGGGAATGCCATATATAAGCAAAATCAGGCTTCGGAAGCAAAATTTGCATATGCAAAGTCAATTAAAAACGCCAAAACGAGACCCCAAAAACACAAAGCCTATCATAATTTGGGCAATGTTTTTATGAAGGAAAAAAATTACACCGAGGCCGTGGAGGCATATAAAAACGCGCTGCGCAACAAACCTTCGGACGATGAAACGAGATACAATTATGCCTTGGCGAAAAAAATGCTGAAGGAAAACCCTCCCAAAGACGATAAGAACAAGGACAAAAAAGATCAAGATAAAAAGGATAAAGACAACAAGGATAAGAAAGACCAAGACAAGGATAAAAAAGACGACAAGGGCGACAAGGATAAGGATAAAAAAGACAAAAAGGATAAAGACGGAAAAAATAAGGACGACAAATCTAAGGATGAAGAAAAACCAAAGCCAGCTCCTGGCGGGATTTCTAAACAACGATTAGAAAATCTTTTGGACGCGGTCAGTAACGAAGAAAAGAAAGTTCAAGACAAAGTGAACGCTTCGAAAATAAAAGGAAAGCCTACGAAAACAGAGAAAGATTGGTAAATTAATTTTAAGAAAGTAATAATTAGGCGCTGTACAGATGGCGGGTATACAAATTATAATAACAACGTAATATACTCCGTTTTGACTCCCTCTCCTTTGGAGAGGGTTGGGGAGAGGAAAAAAATGAAAAGATATATATATTTAATACTGATCAGTTTTCAGGGACTTATGGCTCAAGTGCAATTTGAGGCCAAAGTCAGCAAAACAACGCTTGGATTAAACGAAAGACTTCGTATTGATTTTGCCATGAATATTGATGGCGACAACTTTAACGAACCTTCTTTTGATGGATTTAGGGTGATTGCAGGGCCCAGCCAGCAAGTAAGCCAATCATGGGTAAATGGAAGAAGTTCCTTCGAAAAAATCTACTCATATTATCTTTTGCCGAGTCAAAAAGGAGCCTTGGTGATCAAACAAGCCACAATTGAATACAATGGTCAGGTGTACAAGACATCTCCGATAAAAATCAATGTTACGGCGGCGGTCGAACAACCAAAGGACCCAAATGACAGCAGTGTTTCAGCGGACAACAATATATATCTGGTGGCCGATATTTCTAAAATGAACCCTTATGTAAATGAACCCATTACGATAGTTTATAAATTGTATTTTACCAATGTGGGAATTTCCAATTTCAGAGAATTGGACAAGCCCAAATACAATGATTTTTGGAGCCAAAACATCGAAATAAAGCAACTTGTTGCCGAAGAGGGGATGTTTAAGGGGCAGAATTTCCGTTATGTTGTATTAAAAAAGGTGGTGTTGTATCCCCAAAAATCGGGCAAGCTTAGTATTGAGCCATTGTCGATGGATATTGACGTGCAATTGCCCAGCAACCGAAGGGATGTTTTTGGCAGAATGGTGCTGACCGAAGGCAGTAAAAGGGTGTCTGCGGGTGCGAAAACTATATTGGTAAGAGCACTTCCTGAAAAAGGCAAACCGGAAGATTTCTCGGGAGCCGTGGGTAATTTTGATTTTAAAGTTACACCCACAAAAACGGACTTGAAAAATGGAGAAAGTCTTGATTTGATCGTAAGTGTAAGCGGTAAGGGAAACATGAAATTGTTCAATTTGCCCAAGCCGGTCGTTCCTAATGCATTGGAAATGTACGATCCCGTTCACAATGAACAAGTCAACACTTCCTTGGCGGGAATGTCCGGAAAAGTGTCTGACAGTTATACTATTGTGCCTCAATACAAAGGGAACTATCCCATAAAACCGATGCGATTTTCCTATTTCGACCTGAGGTCAAGAACCTATAAAACGATAACTTCTGCCGAGGTAATGGTCAATGTGCTTGATGGACCGTCAGCCAACGACAATTCAATCTCTTCCAATTCTGAAAATGGAAAGAATAAAATTTATGGCCAGGAACAATTCAAGTTCATAAAACTCAAAACGAATCTTATCTCGAAAGACCAAAACGATTTCTTTGGTTCTCAATTGTTTTATGGATTAATATTTTTACCTTTTTTGATGTTGCCTCTTATTGTATTGTTCAAAAAGAAAAAAGAAGCTATCGATGGGGATGTGGTAGGAAACAGGATCAGAAGGAATAACAAATTAGCCAAGAAATACCTGTCGGAAGCCAAGAAACAAATCAACAATAAGGAGCCTTTTTATGTTGCCTTGGAAAAAGCCATGCATAATTTCTTGAAAGCCAAGTTGCATATAGAGACTTCTGAAATGAGCAAGGACAACATAAAGGAACTATTATTGGGCAAAAATGCCAGTCCAGCGGGAGTGAATGATTTTATTGCCCTTACCGAAAATTGTGAAATTGCTAGATATGCTCCTGCCTCAAGTGCAACAATCCAGAAGGATTACGATAAGGCGGTTGCCATAATTTCCGAACTTGAAAAACAGATATAACAATTGATAATCAGTCATACAATTGACAATTGAAATAAAATGAAAAATATTTTTTATATACTACTACTGGCCACCCAAGTTTTCTTTGCCCAAAATGGTTTTGAATCGGGGAACGATTTGTACCAAAAAGGCAAATACAAGGAAGCGGTTGAGGCCTACGAAAATGTTTTGAAAGCCAACAAACAATCAGCGGAATTGTATTTTAATCTTGGTAACTGCTATTACAAGCTCAATAAGGTGGCGCCAGCTATTTATAATTATGAAAAGGCCTTAGTGCTTAGTCCAAATGATAAAGAAGCGCAAACCAATTTGCGATTCGCGCAAAAGCGCACCATCGATGAAGTAAAAGTGATCCCTAAAGTGGGTTTCGGAAAATTACTTCGGGATTTCACGGGTATCTTTCATTATAATACCTGGGGCTGGATTTCGGTTTCCTTTTCGGTGTTGTTTCTATTGTCGTTTATTGGGTATTATTTTTCTGAATTAACCCTGTCCAAAAGGATATTCTTCTTCGGAATGTTTGTCATGTTTGTTTTGCTGCTGATCAGCGTTGCAGCAGCAATTTTCGAAAAAAGCCACTATAAAAATGAAATACCGGCGGTAGTCTTTGCCGAAATGGTTGAGGTAAAAGCAGAACCCCAAAAATTGGCGTCTAATGTTGTGACACTGCACGAAGGGACAAAAGTTTATGTGAAGGAAACGCTGCAAAACTGGAAAAAAATCCAGTTAACTGACGGCACCGAAGGTTGGATTGATAAGACCGCCATCAAAGAAGTGAAGTGATTTAGATTCCCGAATTACTAGCTTCAAAAAAGTCGTTTTAAACGACGTGCTCATCTTTTTCGTTCTTGAAATCGTTGTACCAGGTTTCCAGTGAAGGATAAATGTATTTTGATGTTTCTTGTATGGGGTTGTAAAATATGGAGTTGTTGAGTGTTTCTTCTTTGGCGATCATATTGTTTACATTGATTTTCTGAAAAAGATTGAATACGATACTCAGGAGCAATATGGTCTTTATGGCACTAAAGAAGCCTCCTGCCAGTTTGTTGATCCACCCTAAAAAAGCGAAGTCCATAATCCCGGTAAAAATTTTCGCCAATAGATGTACAGCCAAAACAACAGCTATAAATGTCAGTCCAAATGCGATTACCTCTACGTATTTTGGCGACCAAGATACGTAGCCTGCAAGGGATTTTCGAACTACATACGAGAATTTTATGGCGATGTAGATTCCCAAAATTAAAGATATCAAGGAGGCCAGCTCTAAAAAAAGGCCGTTTTTCATCCCTTTGTACAAGGCGTAAATAAGTAAAGAACCTAAAATAATATCCAAAAAACCCATAATAAGTGACTTTAGCAAAGTGAATCAACAAATATAAAAGAATAATCAAACATCCATTGTCAATTTTCAAGTTGTTATCTTTGTCGAAATAATTTTAGCGATTATGAGCCCACAATTCATAATTATTAATTCATAATTAAAATAATGTCAAGAGACACACAACTTAAAGACCGCTGGGAAAAGCTAGTGACCATACTTTCAGATCAATTTTCACAAGGTGAGGATTTGGATTTGGATGCCATCATTTATTTAATCGGAGTGCAAGAACTTGGAAAAGTTCACAGAGAATATAAAAAAGACGAGAAATTAAACCTGATGCATATCGCCATTTGCAGATTATTGGAACCTTACGGTTTCTATGAATTCGAATTTTTTGATGAAGACGGTTGGCCCCATTACAGGGTCAAAGAAGAGTTGCCGCCCCTAAAAGCGGGAGAGCAATCCGTTTTGATGAAAGAGGCAATTGTTAGTTATTTTTTGGAACGAGAAGTTATAGATTAAGGATTTTAGATTTTAGATCGCAAACTTTGAACTTTAAACTTAAACCTGAAACAAATTTTGTAAATTTGCACTCTCAATTATTGCATTAAAATGATAGATAAGATAAAAGAATATATTGGTGAAGCACAAGCTTTCTCAACACAAAACCCAGCAGAATTAGAAGCTTTCCGAATTAAATTTCTTGGAAGTAAAGGGTTGTTAAAAGAGTTTTTTGCCGAATTCAAAAATGTTCCCAACGAACAGAAAAAGGAATTTGGACAAGTAATTAACTTGTTGAAAACTTCAGCGGAAGAAAAAGTAAAATCTATACAGGAAGCTTTGGAAAACAAAGAAGAAAGCAAGGGTTTTTATGGTGATTTAACAAGATCTGGCGAGCCCGTTACTATAGGCTCCCGTCATCCTATATCCTTGGTGAAAAACCAAATCATTGACATCTTTTCAAACATTGGGTTTAACGTTTCCGAAGGACCCGAAATCGAAGATGATTGGCATAATTTCACAGCATTAAACTTGCCGGAATACCATCCTGCGCGTGACATGCAAGACACTTTTTTCATCCAGACAGATCCTGATATTTTGTTGCGTACACACACATCATCTGTGCAGGTACGTTATATGGAAAATAACAAACCGCCCATTCGTACCATTTCTCCGGGAAGGGTTTTTCGTAATGAGGCCGTTTCGTCTCGTTCACACTGTATTTTCCATCAAGTGGAAGGATTGTACATCGATAAAGACGTTTCGTTTGCTGATTTAAAGCAAACCTTGTTGCATTTCACAAAGGAAATGTTCGGGAAATCAAAAATCCGTTTGCGTCCCTCTTATTTTCCTTTTACGGAACCAAGTGCGGAAATTGATATTTACTGGGGACTGAAAACCGAAACCGATTACAGAATTACAAAGGGAACTGGATGGTTGGAAATTGGTGGTTGCGGTATGGTAGACCCTAATGTGCTTAAAAACTGCGGTATTGATTCAGAAGAATATACTGGTTTTGCGTTCGGAATGGGAATCGAGAGAATCGCGATGCTGAACTATCAGATCGGTGATATCCGAATGTTCTATGAAAATGACGTTCGTTTCTTGGAGCAATTTAAGGCGAGTATTTAAATTAGTCAAAGGTATTAAAGTCCAAAGTCGAAAGAGATGCAAATTTATATGTAATCAGACTTTTAACTTGAAGACATTAAAACTTTCAACTTTAAGACTAAGTTATGAAAAAAGACATCATCATCCCAGAAGTGGAAAACGTATTTGTAGCCGCCGTTCAAGAATGGAGCGACGATTTCATGGAGAAAGTGTGGTACGCCTATTTAGTAAATGATAGTGACTTTCTCATCGAAAGCGTTATGGTCGTTTCAAAGGCTTTTGGGACCATAGAAGGTGAAATGAAAAAAACCTCTCTATTGCGTCATGCTTTTGTAGAAGTGCCTCCTGTTTCAGTTGTGAAGATTGAAATGATGGAGAAAAGCGTTTTGGCGCTTAACAACGAGTTTATGGTTACCTTTTTCATGGACAATAAACTGTACGACAAGAAATTTATTTTTAAAGCACAATCAGTTAATGAAGAATCGACTGAAGAGGTTCCCATTTTATTCGTTGAAGGTATCATTGTGAGGTGAGTTTTATTTAAAATATATAGCAAAAAACAAAGGCGCTATCCTGATTGGATAGCGCCTTTGTTTTTATTTTTGATTATTTTATAGCTTTTAACTTAGCGAAGGCATTTAATCTAGTTTGTCCGTTAATTCTTTAAAAATGCTTTTGGCATCCTTTCCTTCGTATAAAATCTGATAGACAGCATCAATAATAGGTGTTTTGGCGCCATATCCCTGATTGAGTTTAAAGGCACTTTTTGTGGCATAATAGCCTTCAGAAACCATGCTCATTTCCAGCATAGCGCTTTTTACCGTATATCCCTTTCCAATCATGTTTCCGAACATCCTGTTTCTTGAAAAGACGGAATATCCAGTCACCAATAGATCGCCCAAATAAGCCGAATCGTTGATGTTTCGTTTCATTTTGTGGACTTTCTTGATGAATTTTTTCATCTCGCGGATGCCGTTGCTCATCAAAACGGATTGAAAATTATCACCGTAACCCAATCCATGAGCGATACCGGCAGCGATAGCGTAGATGTTTTTTAACATGGCCGCATATTCCGTTCCAATGATATCGTCGGTAATCTTGGTTTTAATGTAATTTCCGGATAGATTTTTGGCGACTATTTTTGCCTTTTCCGCGTCTCCGCAGGCTATGGTTAGATAGGACAGGCGCTCCAAGGCCACTTCTTCTGCATGACATGGACCGGTGATGACACCGATATTATAGTAAGGGATGTCGTATTTGAAGTGAAAATGTTCTCCCACAATCATGCTCGTTTCGGGAACTATCCCTTTGATGGCAGAGAAAATAACCTTGTCTTGTAGCGAAACGGTTAGTTTTTCTAGTTCGCCATTTAAAAATGCGGAAGGGATGGCAAATATGATGTAATCAGCGTAAGCGACAGCTTCATTAATGTCACTGGTCAGTTTAAGTTTTTTTGTGTCAAACTCTACTGAACTAAGATAATTAGGGTTGTGCTTGTAAGTTTTAAGATGTTCAATGGCAGATTCATTACGCATATACCATGAAACTTCAGAAAGATTCACACACAACATTTTTGTAATTGCCGTTGCCCAACTTCCGCCGCCAATCACTGCAAATTTTATATTTTCGGTCATTTTTTCATTAAATTTAACCAAAAGTACTTAAAAATGGATTAATTAAACAAAAAAATAATTGAAGATGCTTAAGTCATAAGGGGACAGAAAGAGGAACAAAGCAATTAAAACGTTTTTTATTATAATACCATACAATAAATATATTTTATTAACGTTTTAACCTACTATAAATTAAGTTTTTAATAAAAAAATAGAATTGAATTAGTTAGTTTTGTTTTGGTGTTATGAAAAGGCGTCCTGAATTAAATTCGAGAACGCCTTTTTATTTAAACGGAAAGAATTCCGGCATTTTAAATTTAATAACTCATTTCCACGATAGCTTTTACTTTGTCTAATGTGATATTTTGTTTTTCGCCTAAACCTTTCCATCCTCTCTCATCAAAACGATTCACAATGAAATCTGCCGTAGCGTCATATTCTTTGGTATAGTCAGAAAGTTTAGTGTCCATTCCCATTTTATGGAAAAATTCGACCGTTTTGTTAATGGCTTCGTTGGCCATTTCGTCTTCCGTGCCCTCTAAGTTGAAGATGCGTTTTCCGTATTGCGCCAATTTTCCTTTCTTAGTTTCAAACATGACTTTGTATAAACTTGGAGCAATAACAGCCAGTGTTCTTGCATGGTCTATTCCGTACATTGCGGTTAGTTCGTGGCCAATCATGTGAGTTGCCCAATCGCTAGGAACACCTTTTTGAATTAAGCCGTTCAAAGCCATGGTGCAGCTCCACATAAAGTTAGACGCCAAGGCATAATCTTTAGGGTTTTCAACCACTTTTGGGCCAACTTCAATTAAGGTTTGTAGAATTCCTTCGGCAATACGGTCTTGTAAATATCCTTCGTGAGGGTAGGTCAAGTATTGTTCCATGACGTGCGTATAGGCGTCAACGACTCCGTTTTGTAACTGTCTTTTCGGTAAAGATTCGATTACTGTAGGGTCGCAGATAGAGAATTTTGGAAACAAAGCAGAACCTCCAAAAGCTAATTTCTCTTTGGTGGATTCAATCGTCACTACCGCACCAGAATTCATTTCGCTTCCTGTAGCAGGCAAGGTTAATACGGTTCCGAAAGGCACTGCATTTTCCTTAATCAACAAACGTTTTTGTAAAATGTCTATTGGGTTTCCTTCAAAATTAACGGCAGCCGAAATAAATTTCACACCATCAATTACAGATCCTCCGCCGACGGCGAGGATGAAGTCGATTTTTTGT
>NZ_DATBVQ010000054.1:0-11161 GCF_036515215.1 Flavobacterium sp. | reverse complement strand
TTGTTGGTCAGATTTGGGTTGTAGGCCGATATCAGCCCGAAGAAATGACCCGAATGGTACATTTTGATATTGTCCCAAATCATTAGGTTTTGGTCATTTGTGCCCCCGCGAACGTTGATGTTAGCTATGCTTTCATTGGTGCTTTCCACACCAGGTAATACTTGTATCGATTGCAATACGTCTGGCTCGATTAAGCCAGGTAATATCCCAAATTTCTTGGTATTCAGGACAGTGCTTCCGTCCAGGTATTTTTGTAATCCTGGAGTTAAATACACATTGATCAAAACCTGATTCAGTTCCTCATTGCTTGTCTTTAAAAAAAGGGTCTTGCAGCTGCTTGAGGTCGAGAATAATTGATTTGCCGTAAACTGTTTGCCTTCATAACCCAGATAGGAAATTGAAATTGTAGCGGTTATAGGAACGTTGGGAATCGTAAAAAAACCATTTTTATTGGTGATTGCAACTGAGTTTCCCACAAGTACCGTAGCGCCCACAAGAGGTGTTTTCAATTCTTCCGAAAAGACAGTACCACAAACGGAGATTGTCTTGTTGAGAACAGAAACGGTAACATAACGGTTGTCTAGCGCTTTGAAGTTCAGAAGCACTTTGGAGTTCAGGTAATCCATTGTCTCTTGCAACGTAAGTGTTGCAGCGGGTTTCTCAACGGCAATTCCTGCCACGTCTTCGACAGCATACGAGAATTTCACGTTAAACTGCTGCTCAATGGAACTGATTACCGCTGCTAACGGGATTTTGTCATTTGTTTTTTGGGCATATCCAATGCTTCCTATACATAAGAGTAGGTAAAAGAGCCATTTATTTAACTTCATAGTTGTAAAATATAATGGTTTTGCCTTCTATTTTATAACTGAGTTTAAGTGGAATGGTTACGGCCTCTAGTGCAATTTTTTGGTCTTTATGGCTGAAACTTCCCGTAAATAATTTTGAAGTGTCGACCCCTTCCGTTTTAATTTTAATGTCGAATTGGCGTTCTAATTCGGCAATGACCTGATCTAACGGAATGCGGTCAAAACTGGATTCCTGCTGCATCCACGATGGGTTTTGCGCATCGGTATCGGGCACGTCTTCGATATGGTTATTGATCAATCTGAAAGTTTTTCCTGCTGGCAACTTAACGGTTTCGTTATTGTGTGTTACACTAACCAAACCTTCGAAACAACTCACCTCGAAATAATTCTTGCGCTGTTTTACGTTAAAATGGGTTCCCAGTACTTGAACTACACCATCGGCTGTGTTTACGCTAAATTTCCGGCCTTTTTTTACCTCAAAATAGGCTTCCCCTTCCAAAGTTAAGGCACGTTTATTATCCCATTTTTTTTCCTTGAAAGTTATCTTCGATGCGGCATTCAATAAAACTTCGGAATCATCAGGAAGACGGAACGATTTGGTTTGCGCTATCTGGGTTTCAAATGTGGTAGTGGTATTGTAAAACAAGAAATAGGCGCTAGTCAATAGCAAGACCAGCAAGGCGGCTGCCCTAAATAGTGTTTTAAAGTTAAGAGTTCTAACTTTGGTTCCCTTTTTAGATTTGCTTCTGGCTTTAAATTGGTCTAAGGCCGCCTGCGCATCCACTTTTGGGGTTTCCAAGTTGGATGTGTAATGGGCGATTTTCTCAAGTAGTTCAAAACCTTCGGATTTTTTTAAATCCTCGATTTCTTGACTCGAAAGCTCGCCGTTGAGCCATTTTAATATTTCTTTTTCGTTTTTCATTTTTGAACCTCTATAACGGTAAGACAACTCATCATGGAATTACCCTACTACGAATCAATTAATTATATGTTTTCGATTTGTTCTTTTAATATTCTAAGAGCTGAAGACATTCTTTTTTCAACCGCTTTCTGGGATATACCCAAAATATCGGCTATTTCCCTGTATTTTTTCCCGTCGATGCGATTCATCAAAAACACCTCGCGCTGAGCTTCGGTCAAAGACGAAATCGCAGTTTGAAGCTTCATTTTGAATTCCTCTTCTTCCAGCAAGTATTCTGGACTCTGATTGTTCGTGTCTAGGTTAGGAGTTTCTTTGGCGTAAGCCAGAACCACTTTATTATGCTTTATGGTATTTAGGAATAGATTATTCACCGTGGTAAGTAAATAGGTTTTCACTTTTGTGAAATCGATTTTAGAACAATTCTCCCATATTTTGGTAAAGGCGTCTTGGACCAGATCTAAAGCGGCGTCGCTATCGCCACATTTGTAGTAGGCAAAATTCGTAGCCGATTGTACATTTTTGATGTAAAAGTGATTGAAGTGAGTTTCCTCGCAAAGGTTATTTTTGTCGTCGCTCATTTATTACAATTCATTTTAAGTAGGTCGCAAAAATAGATTATTTTTTTAATAATGTATAGGCGATGGATTCAATAGAACTATTTCAGAACCGTTCTTTACTGGCAATGTTTAGGGTTCATTATAATGCAAATGTAAATTTTGTAATAAAAAGGGTTAATTGTATAAAGGAACAACTGCCATTTATAAATAGTTTTGCCTTTGTCAGCAGGGGATTCTCTTCCGACTAAAAAAAAATATTTTTTATTTTAAAATGAGGGTAGGGTAAAATTAAGATTGGTTGTCTTACTACCAGAAAGGCGTTTAAAGCATCGCTTAAAATAAAAAATAAAAATTTTAAATATGAAAAAGTTAAGAACTATTACAGGAATTGCATTGATGTCAATATTAGGTTTCACATCTTGCCAAAGTGAAGTGGATGATGTACAAGGTCAGAATCCAAATACAAATGCCGCAAACTCAACGACCGCCAATAACTTAAAACGTACTTCGATGTACGATGGTTCATTTGACGATTTTTTTGACGGTGCTTCTTGTTCCTCTATTGTATTGCCTGCTACTGCAACTGTAAACGGGGTTAAAGTAACGCTACTTAGTCAATTGGATTACACGCAAGTAATTTCTATTTTGGGTCAATATAATAATGACCAAGATTCAGTTACGCTTCAGTTTCCTTTAAAGGTTAAAATGAGTAACTATACAGAGGTTACGGTTAACAACCAATCAGAATACAACACTATACTTAACGCATGTTCTTCTGCAGAAGCTTCCGGTCAAGACGCGATTTCTTCGGTGAATATTACTTTTCCTATTACCATTTTAACTTATAATGTAAGTTTAGAGCAAACGGGAAGTATTGTCATCACATCTGAACAACAACTATATGCGTATATGTCTAATGTAAGCAGCACCGAGTTATTTTCTGTGAAGTATCCTATGACTGTGGTACTTGCTGACGGTACAAATACAACAGTTTCAAGCGATGCTGAATTTCAAGCGGCTATTAATGCCTCTATTAAAACAGAAGCGACAATGGCGGAAGCAGCACAAAATTCAAAAAATTTGGAAACAGTTTTAGTGAATGGAATGTTTAAAGTACAGTCTTTCATAACAGCGGGAGTTGATTCTGCAAATAACTATAAAGATTACACTGTAGATTTTGCTAATGATAAATCAATAAAAGTGTTGAATACAATCACTACGGCGGCAACGGGTACTTATGCGGTGAGTTCAGAATTGGATGTTTTCTTGAAGTTAAACTTTTCGGGAAATGCTTCTTTCAATTTATTGAATAACACTTGGAAAGTAACAAGTTTTAACGCCACATCTATCTCATTACAAAGCACTACAAACGCTGCAGTAACTGTAGTTTTGAAACAAATATAAATTAAAGGGTTTGGTTTGGGTTAAAGTGCAGTAACCGGAAACGGTTGCTGTACTTTATATATAAATTTAGAAATAAACAAAATGAAAAAAGGAATCGCATTATTAACTCTGGCTGCCGTATTACTGGTATCCTGTGCGCAGGACGACAGCGCAAACAACACTTCTGCCGAGGGAAACCTGATCAGTAACAATCAAAAAACAACGGGAAGTTCGGCTAATGATTTACTGTCTGATGCTGCTTTCAAAAGCATGGTTATTGAAGTGGTATATGTACAAGGATTTGAGCCGTCAGCTACATCCATTAGTAATTTTGTTTCTTTTTTGAATGCCAGAACATACAAACCTGAAGGAATCACTGTTGTAAAAAGAGCAATTGCCTCAACCGGGAAAACCAGTTATACGAATCAGGATATTGTGGCAATTGAAGATGCCAATAGGACTAAATACAACTCATCGAACCAGATAGCGGTTTGGGCATTTTTTGCGGATGCAGAATCAGCCAGTAACACCGATACGGGACTTGTTCTGGGTACGGCTTACAGAAATACTTCCTTTGTTATTTATGAAAAAACCTTGCAAGGTTTAAGCGACAGTCCTTTTGAACCCAATAGAAGTTTACTGGAAACAACCGTAATTACCCATGAGTTCGGCCATATTTTGGGACTTACTAACTTTGGTACCGCTCTACAAAGCAACCATGAAGATACGGCGCATCCAAAACATTGCAATGTCGAGAGTTGTTTGATGTATTGGTCAGCCGAATCAGGAAACGGGATTAAAAACATGGTTTCCGGCGGATCGGCACCACAATTGGATTCGCAATGCATAGCAGACCTTCGTGCCAACGGAGGAAAATAAGAGTATAAATTAAATCTAATATAAAAACAGAAAATTATGAAAATTAAATATTTATCAATAGCCTTATTGCTTGGAGCAATGACAACAATGAATGCACAGGATGGTAAATCGTCTAATTCAAACTTTGGTATCAAAGGGGGGTATAATTTAGCTGCCGTGAGTTATGACGGTGAAGGCGAAACAGGACAACGTCATGGATTTCATGTGGGAGTCTACGGGGAATCTTTTATTAGTGAAAGCTTTTCTATCCAACCTGAATTAATGTATTCACAACAAGGATATGAAATAAAGGACGCCAACGGGACATTTACCCAAAAATTGGATTATATCAATCTACCGGTAATGCTTAAAGCGTATCCTTCTAAAAATGTATTTTTGGAAGCAGGTCCACAAATAGGATTGGCAGTATCGCATAAAGAAGAGTATGACGGTTTCATCAGTGGTTCAACAACAAGAGATCCAAACAATTTTGATTGGGGAATGAATTTTGGTGGTGGTTTTAAAACCGATTCCGGAATAAGCTTAGGAGTTCGTTATCATTTAGGTCTTGGTGATTTGTATGATAATGACAAAGCACACAACCGTGTTTGGCAATTTTCAGTAGGATTCGATTTGTAACCCCACTAGTTTATATATTTAAACCCTCCCAGAGCATTGCTTTGGGAGGGTTTTCTATTTTTGGACTTTTTGTTTTATACATGTCAGCTTCTATGCAGATTAATTCTACAGATTGTATAAACCACAAAAATCAATATCTTTGGACTTTAAAATTTGAATGTCATGACCGTTAAAGAATCTCCAACCCAGTTAGAACTGTATTTCCAACAGTTTCGTAAGAATATCATAGGAATAGACCAAAATTTCGTTTCCCCTTATGGACAACAAAAAATCATCTATACTGATTGGACAGCAAGCGGTCGACTGTATCGTCCCATAGAGGAAAAACTGATGAATGAGTTCGGGCCTTTCGTGGCCAATACCCATACGGAAACGACAATTTCAGGCATGGCAATGACCAAAGCCTATCATAAAGCGAGACACATCATAAAACATCATGTAAATGCGGATGCAAATGATATTCTAATTACTGATGGAACTGGGATGACTGGTGTGGTCAATAAATTCCAACGTATTTTAGGGTTGAAAGTTCCAGAAAATCTCAAAGATTTCATAAACATTCCAGCCGAAAAAAGACCAATTGTCTTTATTTCGCACATGGAGCACCATTCGAACCAAACTTCTTGGTTAGAGACAATTGCCGATGTTGAAGTAATACCCTCCACTGAAGATGGCTTATTCAGTATAGAAAATCTAGAGATAGTACTAGAAAAATATAAAGACAGGGCTTTCAAGATTGCATCGATTACTTCCTGTTCGAATGTGACCGGAATTAAAACGCCATATCATGAAGCCGCAAAAGTGATGCATCAGCACAATGGACTTTGCTTTGTAGATTTTGCCTGCTCGGGTCCTTATGTGGAAATTGACATGCATCCCGAAGATCCAGAAAGTTATCTGGATGCCATTTTCTTTTCGCCCCATAAATTCCTTGGCGGACCGGGTACTTCGGGCGTATTGGTTTTTAATAAAAAATTATATCAAAACTTGGTTCCCGACAATCCTGGCGGCGGTACCGTTTCTTGGACAAATCCTTGGGGCGAGCATAAATTTATCGAGAATATTGAAGATAGGGAAGATGGCGGAACCCCGGGTTTCCTTCAGGTGATTAAAACCGCACTTGTTATTCAGTTAAAAGAAAAAATGGGAATTGAAAGCATCCTGAAACGAGAACATGAAATCGTTGATTACGTTTTCTCACAATTGGGGAATATTTCCAATATTAAAATTCTTGCAGGCCAACATCAAGATAGGCTAGGGGTAATTTCCTTTTATGTCGATGATTTGCATTTTAATTTGGGCGTCAAATTACTGAACGACAAATTCGGAATCCAGACTCGTGGAGGCTGCAGTTGTGCAGGGACATACGGGCACTTTTTACTGCATGTGGATCAAGAAACTTCCCATAAATTAATAGATGAAATTAGCCTTGGTGACTTGATCAGAAAGCCGGGTTGGATCAGAATGTCCATTCACCCTACAACGACAACCGCTGAAATCGAATCCGTTTGCAACAGCATCAAAGCATTGGCCGAAAACCACAAGAGTTGGGCTTTGGATTATGATTATAACAGGGACACTAATGAGTTTGTGCATAAAAAGGCACAACCATTAGAGGATGAATTGGTCAAAAACTGGTTTTCATTATAATCGAAAGAGATTCTGATAATAAATAAATTCTATGTTGTCTGCTATGAACTGCAAGACAACATAGAACTTCCTATTTTTTCTCTTGCCCAATCGGGCCGTTTGGTAAACCATTTTTCGGATAGTGGTTGTTCCTGATATGGGTTTTTTAATAAAAGATGTAATTCTTCTATTAACGAATAATCTTCCTTATCAGCTGCTTCAATAGCCAGTTGTGCCATGTAGTTTCGCAAAACGTATTTCGGGTTTACGGTATCCATCGCTGCTTTTCTGTCCTCATCAGTTGTATCTTCCTTTCGCAAACGATTCAAATATTGGGTAAACCAATACAGCCATGTTTCTTTTACCCGATCCGTAACTTCGTTTATTTTGTAGAAGGAATCAGTTACGATTGAAAAAGCATTTTCTTCAGATTCCATTTTCTTCAGCTGACTTAATTTTCTGAAGAAAATAGTCATATCAGTTTCTGTCTGCTGTAAATTTTCGGTTAATAAATGAATAAGTTGATTGTCATTCTCTTCTTTGGTAAAAAGGCCTAACTTATTTCGGGTCATATTGGCATAATCGGCTGCATAATTGGTTTGAAAACTATTTAATATAGCTTCTAACGGAGCAGCCTCTTCGATCAAAGGGTATAATGCGTTCGCCAGTTGATACAGGTTCCAAAGAGCAATTTCGGGCTGGTTCCCAAAACGATACCTGCGGTTTTCTCGATCTGTTGTGTTTGGAGTCCAATTTGGGTTGTAATCCTCTAACCAGCCGTATGGCCCATAATCTATGGTAAGCCCTAGTATGGACATGTTATCGGTATTCATGACTCCGTGCACAAAGCCCACACGCTGCCAATGCACGACCATTTCGCGGGTTTTGTTGGCTACTTCCTGGAAAAACTGAATGTAGCTTTCCTTGCCGGCCTCTTTTATTTCAGGGAAATGATATTTGATGGTGAAATCGGCGAGTAATTTTAATGTTTTCAGGTCATTTTGGGAGGAGAAAAGCTCGAAATTCCCAAAACGGATAAAGGACGGTGCCACCCGGCAAACCACGGCGCCTTTCTCATAATCGGGATGACCATCGTACATAACGTCGCGCAACACTTGGTCGCCCGTAAGGATCAACGATAGCGAGCGGGTAGTGGGAACCCCCAAATGAAACATGGCTTCGCTGCATAGATGTTCCCGAATGGAAGAGCGCAGTACGGCCAGCCCGTCTGCTCCGCGAGAATACGGAGTTAGTCCGGCCCCTTTTAGTTGCAGGGCGTATGTCTGTTGGTTGTTTTCGACTTCTGCCAGAATGATGGCCCGCCCATCGCCTAACTGTCCTGCCCAGTTGCCAAACTGATGCCCAGCGTAACTCATGGAATAGGGACGGGTATCGGGAAGCACTTCTTTTCCCGAGAATATATTTGTGAATTCAACCGATTGTGCCTCTTCTCTGCTGATGCCGAGCAATTCTAAAACTTCTTCAGTAAAATGTATTAATTTGGGATTGGACGGAATCTTGGGGGTTACATAGGAAAAACAGGCATTTTTAACCTGACGAGTAACATTCGTTTCGTTTACATCCGCGGGCAGTTCCGTACTAAACCTATTGTTGATTTTTAAATTCATTTTACAGTGTATTAATACCAAAATTAATAAAATAGTTTGGTAACAACAGTTAATTAAAACCCAATGGATTTTGATTTATTTGCGACGATGTTTCCATCTTTTATGAGTCCAGAAATAATATTCGGGGGCCTCATAAATTTGTTTTTCGACCTCCTTGATGAAAGCGTGGGTAATTCCAAAATCGGGCACAGACTTGGGATTGTCGCTCAAAGGAATTAGGGTCGCTTCATAGTATCCTCTTTTGACTTTTCTTACTTTCGCAAAAATAACGTTCAAATCATGTTTTTTGGCTAGCATTTCAGCGCCCGTGTGAACAGGAACTTCAACGCCCATGAAACTTTCCCAATGAAATATTCTGTCCGCTTTTGGGGATTGGTCACTCGCTAAGCCATAGATGGAAAGAATGCCATTTCTTTGGTTGCTGGCAATTAGAGGAATTGTTTTGCTGGTGGTAACTAATTCTGTGTTGTATTTTGAACGGATGTCTCTGATGAGTTTGTCAAAATATTTGTTGCTGATTTTCTTATAAACACCTATACCTTGGTAACTGACTTTTTGATTTAGGGTGATTAACCATTCCCAACTCGCATAATGAGATGCCAAAAGCATAATGCTTTTTTCTTTTTTTTCATATTCTTTGATGAGTTCCAGATTTGTGATTATGAATCTTTTGTTCATCTCTTTTGATGAAATGGTCATGGTTTTTGTCATCTCCATAAACATGTCACATAAATGGCGGTATGATTTTTTTTCTATTGACAGACGTTCTTCCTGGCTGAGATGAGGTAGCGCCAAGGCTATATTTGCTCTGACTATTTTTTTGCGATAGCCTACTACATAATAAACCAAAAAGTAAACCCCATCTGATAACAAATAAAAAATTCGGAACGGAAGTATGGAAATCATCCAAAGAAAAGGGTAAACTATTATAAATATAAGAAATTGCATGCAGAATTTTTTCTTGCAAATATAAGCCAAAAATGAATATCCATATAAATTATAAGGAGGTACTAATGGAGTATCGGAGAATCACTACATTTACAATTCACAATAAACATACTTTATGAATTTAATATTAATTGCAATAATCGTTGCAAATGTACTTTTTAGCTACAAAGGATTTAATGATCATTCCTTTTTTAGAAAATATGAATTTCATATGGGAAGGGTTCGTTCTGGTGAACAAATCAGGATTTTGTCGTCAGGTTTTCTTCATGCAGACATAGCGCATTTGGCTTTTAATATGATTACGCTTTATTTTTTCGCCCCAGTTGTAGTTGCTTATATGGGGAATTTTTTATTTGTAGTCGTTTATTTTGGCAGTTTAATTTTCGGAAGTTTATTGACTATCGTCTTCCATAAAGACGATTATAACTATAGGGCTGTAGGGGCTTCGGGTGCCGTTACGGGTGTTTTATATTCCGCGATACTATTGCAGCCGGATATGATGTTGGGCATCTTTTTTATAATACCAATTCCGGCCTATCTTTTTGGAATCCTTTATTTGCTGTATTCAATCTACGGAATGAAGGCCAAGAATGACAATATAGGGCACACGGCTCATTTTGGGGGCGCCATAGGCGGTTATATGATTACTCTTGTAACCAATCCCCATTTGCTTGTCGAACACACCTTCATGGTTGTGCTATTAACAATTCCTATCATTATCCTTTTTGCGATGGCCAAAATGGGGAAACTATAATGGCATAGATATTGAAAGAGAATACATCAGAAAAAACAACTTAAATTTTACAATATGAAAAAAGCGGCATTAATTCTATCGATGTTATTTATGAGCATGTCATATGCTCAAGAAGTGAAGCAAGTTCCACAAATCAGTGTAGCGGGGGAGGGAAAGATAAAGGTTGTTCCTGATCAAGCCACTATAACGGCAACTGTCGAGACAAAAGGGAATAATGCCAAAGACGTAAAAAGGGAAAATGACAAGCAAATGGAAGCGGTGCTGAAGATGATAAAGAAGATGAATCTGGCGCCTGCCGATTACAGAACGCAGCGCGTTTCCTTAAATCCGATTTTCGATTACGAAAAAAAGAAAACTACATATAACGCTACCCAAACTATTGAAATTTTACTGAGAGATTTGTCTAAATACGATGAATTGATGGAAGGTTTGGTCAATCAAGGAATTAACCGAATTGATAATGTGGTTTTTCAATCTTCAAAAGTAGCTCAATATCAATCCGACGCCAGAAAAATGGCGATGAAGGATGCCAAGCTTAAAGCTGAAGATTATGTGTCCGTTTTAGGGCAAAAAGTGGGAAGGGCTATGACTATAACCGACAACTCGCAAAATTACCAACCGCAGCCCGTCTATGCAAGAATGAAATCAATGGCAATGGACGAAAGTGCCAGCACTCGTGAAACTCTCGCTGAGGGAGAAATCACGATAACCGCAAATGTAAGCGTGAGCTTTATGCTGGAATAAAAACCTGCAAAAGCTAAATTCAAAAGTCCCCTCTCTTTTTATAAGGGGAGGGGACTTTTTTTCGAGAAATAATTTGGAAAATTTAGGTTCATGTTGGCACAAAAAAAACGCTGCAATTGCTTGCAGCGTTTTAGTGGGGAGAGCAGGATTCGAACCAATAAGCTGGAACCCGTGCCTATACTGCATTTTCAACTACTTATAAACTAATGTGCCACGATTTTGCCACAAAACTCAATATGACAATTTTAAGCCATTTTTTAAGTAAATTATTGAATTAACTTGTTTAAATT
>NZ_DATBVQ010000053.1:0-6365 GCF_036515215.1 Flavobacterium sp. | reverse complement strand
AGCGTTTATTTGGATGGATGGATGAAGGTTTCAACACTTTTATCAACTCATTAAGTTCAGTTGATTTCAACAACGGCGAATACAAATCAGAGGCAATCGATTTTCATAAGATGGCAGAAACATTCACCAGACCAGATTTAGAAACGATAATGAGTTCTCCAGATAATATGAAAGAGGCAAACATTGGCGTTTTATGTTATTTTAAGCCGAGTTCTGCATTGATCGTTTTGCGTGAACAAGTATTGGGTGAAGAGCGTTTTGATAGGGCTTTTCGCAGCTACGTGGAACGCTGGGCATTTAAACATCCAACTCCGGACGATTTTTTCAGAACAATGGAAAACGTGGCCGGTGAGGATTTAGGCTGGTTTTGGAGAAGTTGGTTTGTGAACAACTGGCGTTTTGACCAAGGAATAAATGGAATCAAATATGTGAAAAATGACCCGAAACAAGGTGTTGTTATCACTGTAGAGAATTTTGACAAAATGGCTATGCCAATAGTCTTGGACGTAAAAACTAAAAGCGGAAAAGTGAGCCGAGTGAAATTACCAGTAGAAGTATGGCAAAGGAACACCGTATGGTCGTTTAAGCATGACTCTACTGAGGAAATCGAGAGCATTACTTTAGACCCTGACCACGTCTTTCCGGATCATAACGAAGGAAATAATATGTGGACTGCCGATAAAGGAACAATTGAAAAAGACGTTATTTTAGATGGCTATTTGGGGACTTACTCTAATGATAAAGCCCCAATAAAGATTATTTTTAGCGAGAAAAGTAGCGTTCTCAATGTGGAAATAACGGATTACCCTAAATTTACGGTGGAACCAATTGGTAAAAACCTTTTTGAATCTGAGAGTGCTGGACTTAAATTTCAATTTAATGAAAGCCAAACCGGATTTGACATGATTTTGAACGATAGTCAAAAGATACCTTTTACGAAGGACAAATAGTTTCTTCAGTACCATAAACAAAAACACCGGCATAACGCTGGTGTTTTTTTATGCAAAAATATTTAAGTCTTTTTAAGATGGAATCTGTTGGCTTAGGCAATGCAGAGTTCCAAAACCCCAAATCAAATCGATGGCACTAATTCCGATGATTTCTCTATCAGGAAAACATTCAGCAAGAATGTTCAGGGCTTTGCGATCGTTTGGGTCGTTAAAAGTAGGAACTAGAACGCATTTATTCAAAATCAGGAAATTAGCATAACTCGCCGGCAATCTCAAATCTTCAAAATCGAGGCGTTTTGGCATTGGTAAGGCCACGATGATTGGCGACCTACCATTTTCGAGTTTTGCGTTTTGCAATCGCTTTAGGTTGTCTTGTAATGGAAGATAGTTGTTGTCTTCAGTATTTGTCTCAATGATGGTTACGATAGTGTCTTCGTTGATGAAACGGCATAAATCGTCGATGTGTCCGTGTGTATCATCGCCTTCAATACCATCACCTAACCAAATCACATTGGTTATCCCTAAGTATTCCTTGAATACCGCCTCGTAATCGGCTTTAGTGAAATTTGGGTTCCGTACCTGGATATTCGGATGCATCAGACATTCCTCGGAGGTCAATAAGGTCCCTTTTCCGTTCGAATCGATTGCGCCGCCTTCAACAATAACCGGCTTTCCCTTATACATGACTTGCGTCAAAGGGATGTCAAGAAACTGCGCAACTTTAGCAGGAACATGCTTGTCAAGCTGATAATTTTTATATTTGGCCCAACCGTTAAAGTTGAAATTTAAAGCCTCCCTTTTTTCTCCGTTTTTAACAATAATAGGGCCGGAGTCACGCATCCAGCTTCTGTTGGTTTTTTGGATGATGAATGAAAGATTATCTAGATTGACGCGAGCCCTTTCGAGCATTCCCGTTACTTTCTCTTTTAGTTTTTCGTCGGAAACAACCAGAAATACCGTTTCGTAAATGGCGACTTTTTTGATGAATTCGACAAAAGCCCATTGGATAGCTTCGTACTTTCCGGGCCAGTCGTTTCCGTTATGAGGGAAACAAAGTAATATGCCTTCTTGTTTTTCCCATTCCGCGGGGAATCTTCTGTTATTTGTAGTAGCCATAATTAGTCGATTGCTCTTTTAGTAATGTCACCAAAAGCGTCAATTCGTCTGTCCCTGAAAAACGGCCAATTCTGACGTACATTTTCCTGTAAATCTAAATCGACTTCGGCAATAAGGATTTCTTCTTTGTCGTGTGAGGCTTGCGCCAAAATTTCGCCCTGTGGTCCGGCAATGAACGAAGATCCCCAGAACTGAATTCCATCCGTATCAGGCAAGTATTGTTCGAGGCCAATCCTGTTGGCTGCGGCAACATAAACTCCATTTGCAACGGCATGCCCTTTCATAACGCTCATCCAAGCGCCATGTTGATTTACACCATATTCGTCTTTTTCTCCCGGATGCCATCCTATCGCTGTTGGATAAAACAAAACTTCGGCCCCTTGAAGTGCCGTCAAGCGTGCCGCTTCAGGATACCACTGGTCCCAACAGATTAAAGTTCCTATTTTTCCTTTTTGAGTCGGAATCGTTTTGAAACCCAAATCTCCCGGCGTGAAATAGAATTTTTCGTAAAAATGCGGATCGTCCGGAATGTGCATTTTGCGGTACAATCCCGCTTCTGAACCGTCGGTGTCAATGATGTATGCGCTGTTGTGGTAGATGCCGGCCATTCTTTTTTCGAAGAAAGGAACAATGATCACCACTCCCAGTTCTTTTGCCAAAGCCGAAAAAGCGATAAACGAAGTGCTGTACAATGGTTCCGCCAAGGCAAAATTGTCAACATCTTCACTTTGACAGAAATAATGACTGCTGTATAATTCCGGTAATGAAATAACTTCGGCACCTTGACTGGCCGCATCGCGCACCCAACTCAAACATTTTTTAAGGTTGTTTTCGGCAACGTCGTTAAGATTCAATTGAATGACTGCTATTTTGTATTTCTTGTTTGGCATCAGATAAATTTTAGACTGCAAAAATAGGGAATTTTATAAAGAGTAGAAAATGAGCCTAACGGAAAAAAATCATTCTTTTTTGGCTGCTATTTCTTCTGCTTTTTGTCATCTCGACGAAGGAGAGATTACATCAAGAATTTTTTATTTTTATTTTTCGATTTGATTTTTAGTTTTAAAACTAAATAAAAATATTTGGTAAAAAGCTTAATGTCTGGTTGAGATGTAAATCAGGTTCTGGTTGAATGACGACCCAAAAAAGAGGAGAAAATTCAATCCTGACATTCATCCGAAATTGTGGATATCTATTTTGCGATTAGTGGATTTTTTTTCCTTTAAAATCTATCTTTGACATCCTTAATAAAAAACAGAAAGCACTATGTGGTACGAATGCAAAATAAAATATAGAAAAACGGATGATACTGGCCTGCAAAAAGTTACGACAGAACCTTATTTGGTAGATGCTTTGTCCTATACGGAAGCCGAAAGTAGGATTACCGAAGAGATGTCGGCCTATATCAGTGAGGAATTCAAAATCACGAACATAAAAGTGGCCAATTTTGCCGAGATCCATCCCTTCGAAAATGCGGACCGTTGGTTTAAGTCAAAAGTTTCATTGGTGGCTTACGACGAGGAAAGCGGAAAAGAGCGCAAGACGAATATGTATCTGTTGGTTCAGGCAAATGACGTGAAGGAGGCCTACGATAACACCATCCATGCAATGAAAAATACCATGGGCGACTATAGCATTCCCGCTATTTCGGAATCTCCGATAATGGATGTTTTTCCTTATTTCAGCGGTGAAGAAGGGGAGCTTGAGCAAAAGGAAAGGTTCAATGCCCTGAAAGCTTCTAAACCTGAAGTGGCAGCGGAAGTGGAGGATCATATGGAATTTGAACCGGCTACTGAAGAGGCCAGCGTTTAATATTTATTTTGCCGTCGAAGTTTAGAGAAGTATCTTTCTTGGATAAAGTATTAAAATAAAATTACCGCAAATTCGCAAACTATTGAAACAGATTCTAACTGTTTTAATTTGCGAATTTGCGGTTTTCTCATATTCAAACCGAAAGGGTTTTTTATTATTTCAAGGAGTCCTGTTTAGCCAGCACTTTCTCGTATGCTTTTCTAGCGCTTCCCCTGAAATGCACCTCGCCGCATAAAGTATAACCCCTATTTTCCAAAATTTTCATCATAGGGATATTATCAAAATTGGTGTCCACTTTTACGCTGTATATGTTGTTGTTTAGCGCAAAATCTTCTACGTATAGGATAATCATTTTAGCCAAACCTTTGCCCAAATGTTTCTCGGAAACGGCAACGCGGTGAATCACGACAAAATCACCATTCGTCAGCCATTTTCCTTCAATGTCATCGTAGGCGGGTTCGTAATTGATTATCACGGCACTGTAACCTACGACAGTTTCTCCTTCAAGAAGGACAAAACCCTGCCCTTTCTCGATGTCATTTTGCACGACTTCGGGATTGGGGTAGCCGTCTTGCCATTGGTTGCTGCCGTCTTGTTTTCTTCGCAGTATGGCTTGTTGCAGGATCTCCCAAATTGGATTTATTTCGGACATCTCCGCTTTTCTAAAGTGATATTCCATAATGGTAAGTTATCGTGTTTTAAGTTTTATTATTTGGCTTAATTTTTACTGGGTTTAGTTCCAGCTATACGGGTTTTAAAAGGCCCTCTGCAGAGCACCGGTTTTTTAATAGTGTGTTCTTCTATCCTCTGATTATTAAAAACGAGGTATATCCGGCATATAACAACAGAAATAATGCGCCCTGCCATTTTTCTAGTACGTGTTTTTTACCAACAAAAAAAACTAAAAATAAAAGTATACTGGCGACAATCGTCATTGCAATTTCGGAATTGCCGGAAGGTTGGAAGGGCAATGGTTTTATCAGCGCGCTGATACCCAATACCCAAAAGATATTGAAAATATTGGATCCCACCACATTGCCAATAGCGATGTCAGTATTTCTCTTATAAGCTGCCATGGCTGAGGTGGCAAGTTCGGGAAGAGAAGTGCCTACAGCAACAACCGTCAAACCAATCAAATATTCGCTCACCCCAAATTGACTGGCGATTTTTACTGCAGCGTCGACAATCCAGCTGCCTCCTAACACGAGTCCTGATAAACCCAAAAGGATATAAGCAACAGCCCTGAAATTACTCATTTGTGGGGACTCTTCCTTTAGTTTTTGTTCGGTTTTTTTGACAATGCTGAAAATGTAATACATGAAAATGATGAAGAAGCCAAGCAGCACTAGCCCATCACTTCGGGTTAATTCTGAACTCGCTTTGTTGTCAATCAAATAATCATTTGCCAAAATCCCCAAAATCACTGCCGCCAGCAAACTAAATGGAATTTCTTTCCACACGGTATTGCTTTTAACCGCAAGCGGGTAGATCATTGCCGAGACTCCAAGTATCAAGAAAATATTAGCGATGTTGCTTCCTAGAATATTACCAATTGCGATATTTGAATTACCCTCGATACTCGCAAAAACATTAACAAACATTTCCGGCGCAGAAGTGCCAAAAGCCACTACCGTTAATCCGATTACCAAATCAGACACATTCAATTTTTGTGCAATTGACGATGCTCCTTCTACCAGTAGGTCCGCGCCTTTTATGAGTATTATAAAACCGATAATCAATAAAAAATAGGTCATCATACAAAAGTCATTTAATTTTTGTCCCGCTGCTCAAAGTCTCCAGAATTTGAGCCTAATTTAAAATATTTTTAAACGCCATAAACCTCCATAAGTGCCCGGACTCATATCTTCGCAAATTGATAAGAAGCTCCCACCCATATAGGCTGTTTTTTTATAGATGTTGTTATGCGTTGCTTAGGCTGCTTGGCATTTTGAATATTTTGATGAAGACTAATAGGAAGAACACAAAAAAGATCCAATCATTTATCCCATATAGCGAGTAAAAGATTCCCGCCATTGTATCTTTTTTGTACACGGCTGAAATGTTATTATTCAAGATCCAGTTAATCCAAACGTAGCCATAGATGAATTTTCCAACCACAAAGACCCCAACGAGCCATTTCACTTCACGATAACTTTTGGAAATAGAAATATAGGCCAGTCCCCAAAGGACAATCATTAATAGGCCAAAATTTGACATCACAACGGAATCGAATTCAGGAATGGTTGGATTGGTGAAGAATCTTGAAAAAATCAAGACCGTCAGGTTCATCAAACCCGCAATGATGAAGCCTTGTGTAATTGTTATGTTTTTGATTGCCATGGTTCAGTTTTATAAAATTTCATTAGTAAAGCTACTCAAATTTTTTTTTGAAGTCCCGCCAATCAATTAGAATATTCGGCTGATAAGGGTCTCGGGACTTTGCGCTGCTAAGAAATTTATTTTAGGGAAGAAAACTGTATAGAGCGT
>NZ_DATBVQ010000052.1:0-3211 GCF_036515215.1 Flavobacterium sp. | reverse complement strand
GAATCCTATTGCGGGAATTCCCTCGGAATTATTTTGTTTAACGAAGAGTTTCAAATGCTCGTCCTCGGTCCCCAATTTCTTCGCATAGCCCGTGTCTTTTAGATTCTTCGTCAAGAAAACGGGAGTCATGTTTTGTGGGCCAAACGGTTCAAATTGCTTTAAAATTCGGGTCAGTTTCGGTGTGATATCGGCAAAATCTATTTCGGCATCAATCTCGATTTCCGGAATCAACATATCGGGATGGATCGTCTCCTGAACCTGTTTCTCAAACGCCTCCTTAAAGACCGAATAGTTTTCTTCCTTTAAAGTCATTCCCGCGGCATACATATGTCCGCCGAATTGCTCCAAATGTTGCGAGCAGGCTTCCAGCGCGTTATAAACGTCAAAACCTTTGACTGATCGAGCCGAAGCGGCATATTTATCACCGCTTTTCGTGAAAACAAGCGTAGGGCGATAGTAGGTTTCAATCAAGCGGGAGGCTACGATCCCGATAACGCCTTTGTGCCAGTCTTCCTGGTATATGACGGTTGTGAACCGTTCTTTTTCGTCATTATTTTCAATTTGCAGCAGCCCTTCTTTGGTGATTTGCTTGTCCAAGTCCTTTCGGTCGGAATTGTATTGTTCAATTTCCGAGGCAAATTGTTGTGCCTGTTCAAAATCGAATTCGGTTAATAACTCAACCGCATGATTGCCGTGCTTGATGCGTCCCGCGGCGTTGATTCGCGGCGCGATGATAAAAACGACATCAGTTATATCTAGGGTTTGTTTTTTTATTTGCTGAATCAGAGCCTTGATCCCCGGTCTGGGGTCGCTATTGATTACTTGCAGACCAAAATAGGCAAGCACCCTGTTTTCGCCTGTCATAGGGACAATATCGGCGGCGATTGCAGTAGCTACAAGGTCTAAGTACGGAATGAAATCGTCAATGGCTTGATTTCTATTGCTGCCCAAAGCTTGTATTAATTTAAATCCGACACCGCAACCGCACAATTCGTCATAGGGATAGGAACAATCAGCTCTTTTTGGGTCGAGCACCGCACCTGCTTCGGGTAAAAATTCTCCAGGTCTGTGGTGGTCGCAGATGATGAAATCGATGTTTCGTTCTTTTGCGTAAGCGACATGGTCGATGGATTTTATTCCGCAATCCAAAGCGATAATCAACGTAATGCTATTGTCGTCAGCAAAGTCAATCCCTTTAAAGGAGATTCCGTAGCCTTCGGCATAGCGATCGGGGATATAAGTGGCAATATTAGTGTAATATGATTTCAGATAGGAGGAAACCAAAGAAACTGCGGTGGTTCCATCGACATCATAATCCCCGAAAACGAGAATGTTTTCTTGGTTCGCAATCGCTAATTCAATCCTTGCCACTGCTTTATCCATATCTTTCATCAAGAACGGGTCGTGCAAATGCTCCAATGAAGGGCGGAAAAAATTCTTCGCATCCTTAAAAGTTTCAATGCCTCGTTGAACCAATAAAGTGGCGACAAAATCTTCTACATTCAAAGCTTGCGCCAGATTTTTTATCTTTTCCTCTGAAGGTTTTGGTTTAATCGTCCAGCGCATCGTTCTATTGTTTAAAGTGTCAGGTTAAAGTTTTATAATGCCGATTTATTTCAACTCTAAAGCTTCGCCGTGAAACTGAATTCCGTTCCAGCCGGTTTTTATGAAATTGCGAATGTTTTGATGGTCATTTCCTTCTGGGTTTTTCAAAACGTCTTCAAAATAATAGCCGCCAAAACAAGCTAATGTTTCTTCTTGTGATAAGTTTTGCAGTTTGGCGAAAGCAAACAATTTACAGGAACCGGAATTTTCGCCCGTTGCATTTTGTTGATTTCCGTTTTGGAAAGCAGTTGGTGTAAAAACGTAGTGTTCCTCTATTGTTGCCATGGTGTCGGTAAATGCAATAGTTTTTGGAGCTTGTTTTAATCGGGTGATATAAGATGTTAAATTCATATTGGTCATGATTACGCTTCTTCTTCGTCTTTCGAGAATTTACTCTTTTTAACTTCCTTAACGATTGGTTTTCCTCCTATGACAACAACGATTTCCCCCCTTGGAGCTGTTTTTTCAAAATGGGTTAAAACTTCTCGTACCGTCCCTCGAACATTTTCTTCATGTAGTTTTGATAATTCCCTAGATACGCAAATGGGTCTGTCTTCGCCAAAGTAGGTAATAAATTCAGTCAATGTTTTTAGTAATTTATGCGGAGAAACGTATAAAATCATAGTGCGCGTTTCTTCCGCTAAAGCTAAATAGCGTGTTTGTTTTCCTTTTTTGTCAGGCAAGAATCCCTCGAAAACAAATTTATCATTGGGTAAACCACTATTGACCAAAGCAGGAACAAAAGCAGTTGCTCCAGGCAAACACTCTACTTCAACTCCATTTTCAATACAAGCGCGAGTCAACAGGAAACCTGGATCCGATATAGCTGGAGTACCTGCATCCGAAATTAAGGCGATGTTTTCTCCGGCTTTCAATCGAGAAATCAAATTTTCGACCGTTTTGTGCTCGTTGTGCATGTGATGACTGTACATGTGTGTGCCAATCTCAAAATGTTTCAGGAGTTTTCCGCTGGTGCGTGTGTCTTCAGCCAGAATCAAATCAACTTCTTTAAGAATTCGGATTGCTCTAAAAGTCATGTCTTCGAGATTGCCTATTGGTGTGGGAACTATGTATAATTTTGACATATGATAGATGCGAGTATTCTAATTAGTTTTGCATAAAAACAAAGAGGGTGCTTTTTTGCCGTGATGTAACAAATTCAGATTAGCTTAAAGGAATTTTTTTTCAATGATGTCCATGAATCGTTCGGCATAATCATCCTTTCCTTTCCAATAGTTATAATCAGGCTTTACCATCTCCTCTATGAAATTTTTTGTTTCATAAAAATTGTCAAAGGTGATTAGCTGATTGAGCACGCGGTTATAATCTTCAGTGCTGTTTCCAAAAAGGTGTTTCACAAAAGCGATTCTATCATTCAAATCAATGTCGATTCCTTTTGACAACTTGTCATTTAAAGATACGGCTTTTGCTTTTTTAGTTTCAGGTTTCGATTGCTCTTCATTAATTGATTTTTTTTCCGGTGTCTCAATTTGTACCGGTTCAAATGTCGTTTCCGGATGTTTAGCTTCAACGTCACCCACTTTCACAAAATGAGGTTCACTATAATTGCCCCCCAATAAATCCGCAAATGATATCTGCACCGTTT
>NZ_DATBVQ010000051.1:0-17314 GCF_036515215.1 Flavobacterium sp. | reverse complement strand
CTGACAGTGATACATAATTTTATCAACCAAAGTTGTTTTACCGTGATCGACGTGGGCAATAATTGCAATGTTTCTAATAGATTCCATCTGTGATTTTTAATGGGTGCAAAGGTACACTTTATTTTGATATAAAAAATATTTCTGTAATAGTTTACATATTGTTAATCTGTTAGTCAGTATAATTGCTCAAAATATACCTACAAAATTAGTTTTACAGACTGTTTTATAATTCACAATATTTAATTACATTTGAGTAATGAAAAACAAACCCAATCAAATAACCGTTGTATATATGCTTATAGCATTGTTTGCGGCTATTGTTTTTCATAAAATTTCGCTACTATACTTTTCCGCGGAAAACTACCCTTTTTACAGTTTTCTAAAAGACGTAACCTTAGTCCTTTTTACAGGCATAATATATCGGTATATTTTATCCAAAAACCAAAACCGGAATAAGGTCGTTCTCGAAAAACTTCTTCACACAAACAACGAAATAAAGGAATCAAACGATAGGTATGACATTGTGGCTAAAGCTACCAGTGACACCATATGGGATTGGAAAATACAAGAAGACAAGCTCTACTGGAATAAGGGCATTAAAGGCATTTTTGGCTACAATGAAGACCAAGTTGGAGACAGTTCAAAATGGTGGTTTGACAACATCCATCCGGAGGACAGCATTAAAATGTCCATTAAATTATACTCGTTCATTGAGCAAAAAACTGAAAATTGGCAAGATGAATATCGATTTAAATGCGCCGATAATTCGTACAAGTACGTCCTTGACAGGGGATTTCTTTTAAAAGACGAGAATGGAAAAGCCGTTAGGATGATAGGGGCGATTCAGGATGTGACCAAGCAAAAAGAAGAAGAATTACGTCTTAAATTATTAGAAACCGTAATTGTACAGACCAAAGATTCCATCGTCATTACCGAGGCCGGATTCAACGAAAACAAACTACCCAAAATAGTATATGTAAACCCCGCTTTTACGGTGATGACAGGCTATGAATCCAGTGAAATTACAGGAGAATCACCTGATATCCTCAAAGGCCCAAATTCAGATATCAATGACATCAAAAAAATAATTGGCGCCATAAAAAACAGGAAAGAAGGCCTGATAGAAATGATCAGTTGCAAGAAAAACAAAGAAGAGTTCTGGTTGCGGTTTTCCATGATACCCATCTACAATTCAGACAACGAATTGTCTCATTGGGTTTCTATACAAAGAGATATCTCGGATGAGAAAAAACAAGAAAAGGAAAAGGAACAACTTATCAGGGAACTGACCAAAAACAATAAAGACTTAAAAGAGTTCTCTTACATCACTTCACACAATCTCAGAGCTCCAATATCTAATTTAACGGGACTTTTAAGCCTCATTGAAGACATCGAGATCGAAGACCCGGAATTAAAAGAAATTTTGTTTGGTTTTAACAAATCGACCCATTTATTGAACGAGACCGTCAATGACTTGACTAAAGTGATGATAATCAAAGACCATCCTTCCATCCAGAAGGAAAATCTGCTGCTAAAAGAAGTTTTTGAAAATGTTTTTAGCCAACTTTCTTTTCAATTTGAAGAACATAAACCAGTACTAAAAATTGACTTTGAAAATGTCCCTGTTTTAAACGTAAATAAAGCATATATTGAAAGTATACTGTTGAACCTTTTGACAAATTCGATAAAATACAGAGCAGAAGGCAAAACTTTAAAAATAACAATAACCGCTACCCAAACTGACAATTCAATAGTACTCATTTTTAAAGACAACGGTATTGGAATTGATTTAGAAAGAAATCGAGACAAAGTTTTCGGGCTCTACCAGAGGTTTCACGATTACCCCGATAGCAAGGGACTGGGACTGTACCTCGTGAAATCACAGGTGGAAGCGATGGGCGGCACAATCAGTATTACAAGCGAAGTCAACAAAGGGACTGCATTTACTTTAATATTCAAAAACAGATAGAAATGTTAGATCTAATTTTATGCGTCGATGACGATCCTATAACACTTATGTTGTGCAAAAAAGTAATTGCCAAGACTTTATTTTCAAATGAAATAATTACGGCACAAAACGGTGAACAAGCCCTTCTGTACTTTGACGCGATTAAAGAGTCAGGATTGAATGACCAAAAACTACCCCAGATTATTTTCTTGGACTTAAACATGCCCGTAATGGGCGGATGGGAATTCTTGGAGTATTTTAGTGGCCCTGATTATTCCGATTTTAACGCGATAAAGGTGGTTGTACTTTCCTCAACTATAGATCCGGAAGACTTGAAAAAGGCAAAAGAATACCCCATGGTCATTGATTTTTTATCAAAACCTATCACTATTGCCATGCTGGATTATTTAACCCATAAAATGCAGGAGGAATAAAATTTGGTCATAAAGGACCAGAATGAGCGTTGACCAGGAAAAACTAATCTCAATTCGATCGGTTTAACCTCGATCCAAAATCCATATAGATATCCCACCACTTCGCCCAATCTTTAAGTTTCACAAACAACAAAACATAAAAAAAGCTCCTTTAAAAAAGGAGCTTTTTTTTATAGAATCAATAAAATGTAAATATTACAATTTAGAAACAAATTTCGTTAATTTAGATTTTAAATTAGACGCTTTGTTATCATGAATGATATTCTTTTTAGCCAACTTATCAATCATAGATATTACGTTTGACAATTTAGATGTAGCATCTACTTTATCAGTTGCTATTCTTAATGCTTTGATGGCATTACGAGTAGTTTTATGTTGGTATCTATTTAATACTCTTCTCTTTTCGTTACTTCTAATTCTTTTTAGAGCTGATTTATGATTTGCCATTTTATTATGTTTTTATCTTTTACTATTCTTTTTTGTAGTCCGTAAGGGAATCGAACCCCTGTTACCAAGACGAAATCTTGGCGTCCTAACCCCTAGACGAACGGACCATTATCCTTCTAAGTTAGTTATCAATCTAAATCTTAGATTAATTAGTAGCCCGTAGCGGAATCGAACCGCTCTTACATGGATGAAAACCATGCGTCCTAACCGATAGACGAACGGGCCATTTTTCCCTCAAAGTGGGAACGACTTTAACTCGCAAAAAAAATAGTAGCCCGTAGCGGAATCGAACCGCTCTTACATGGATGAAAACCATGCGTCCTAACCGATAGACGAACGGGCCCTGCTTCTCTAATGCGGATGCAAAAATACAACTATTTTTGAAACGCACAATAGTAGATGCGAAAAAATTTATATTTTTTTAATATGCCTTAGCAAACAATACTCTTCCCTTAGACTCAGCCCCAGTAAACACACAACTTCCAGCCTCTTCCACTCTATCTAACGCGATACATCTAATAGTAGCTTTGGTCAAATCTTTTATCTTCTCTTCCGTGGCCGCAGTTCCATCCCAATGCGCTGATACAAAACCGCCTTTGTCGTTTAAAACAGCTTTAAATTCTTCAAAACTATTTACTTCAGTAATGTGGCTGTCTCTGTAATTTAATGCCTTATTGAACAAATCATCTTGAATTTGCCCTAATAAATCACTGATATAAGCCGCTATTCCGTCTTTGGGTTTCACTTCTTTAGTCAAAGTGTCTCTTCGAGCCACTTCAAAAGTTCCGTTTTCGAGATCTTTCGGTCCAACGGCAATTCGCACAGGAACTCCTTTTAATTCCCATTCCGCAAATTTAAACCCTGGCTTTTGTGTTGTTCTGTTATCGTACTTGACAGAAACATTCAATTTTTTCAATGCAGCTACCAATACGTTCACTTCAGCCGTGATTTCATCCAGCTGCTCATCCGTTTTATGAATCGGCACTATCACGACTTGTATAGGGGCCAAATTTGGAGGCAAAACCAAACCCTTATCATCGGAGTGGGTCATCACTAAAGCCCCCATTAATCGTGTGGAAACACCCCATGAGGTTCCCCAAACATATTCTTGTTTCCCTTCCTTATTGGCAAATTTCACGTCGAATGCTTTCGCGAAATTTTGGCCTAAGAAATGGGACGTCCCCGCCTGAAGCGCTTTACCGTCTTGCATCAATGCTTCAATACAATACGTTTCTTCGGCACCCGCAAAACGTTCTGTTTCCGTTTTTATCCCTTTTATCACAGGAATAGCCATAAAGTCTTCCGCAAACTCGGCATACACATTCATCATTTTTTCAGACTCCTCTATTGCCTCATCTCTGGTTTCATGCGCGGTATGCCCCTCTTGCCACAAAAACTCCGCAGTTCTCAAGAACAAACGAGTTCTCATCTCCCATCGAACTACATTAGCCCATTGGTTAATCAACAAAGGTAAGTCTCTATAAGATTGAACCCATCCCTTATAGGTTGACCAAATAATTGCCTCGCTCGTGGGACGTACAATAAGCTCCTCCTCCAGTTTTGCGTTAGGGTCAACCATTAATTTCCCAGGCTTGTCCGGATCATTTTTCAGTCTGTAATGCGTCACGATGGCACATTCTTTCGCGAATCCTTCCGCATTTTTTTCTTCGGCTTCAAACATGCTTTTAGGGACGAACAATGGAAAATAGGCGTTTTCATGCCCTGTTTCTTTAAATCTTCGGTCTAATTCTGCTTGCATTTTTTCCCAAATGGCATAACCGTACGGTTTGATGACCATACAGCCTCTAACTCCTGAATTTTCGGCTAAATCAGCTTTGACAACCAGTTCATTATACCATTTTGAATAATCTTCTGATCTTGTAGTAAGGTTCTTACTCATATTGAATAGTTTGGCACAAATTTTGCATTATTTTATTTACCTAAATAGTTCGACAAAACTAACTATTTTTGTCGTGTGCAACAATAAAAAACTTTACAGATATGAAAACTAATATTTTTTCATCCAAAAAAACTTCATTTATCCCATTAATTGGATTTTTGAGCTTTTTGATGGCGTCCTGCGGATCCTATCAAAACAGATCCTATTATGACGGTGACGGAATCTACGGAAACTCAGAAAGAAACGGACTCGGAAATGTGGAAAGCGAATCGAAGGCCAGTAAAAACAGTCACTACAAAGATTATTTCGGCTCGTTGCAAGATGACAATCAATCTGCTGAAATTTTCACTAATATTGATCGCTATAATGACTATGACACCATTAATGGCAACCGTCAGGATATAAAATCGGACTATGCCGATTGGGGAAACAATTACACAAAAGCTGATATTAACATTTATCCGAACAGTTGGGGACTGTCTCTAGGGTTCGGCTTCGGATATCCCTATTATGGATGGGGCTATTCCAATTACGGTTGGGGCTATCCTTATTATTACGGCTACTCCGGTTTCGGGTGGAACTACCCTTACTACGGTTGGGGATACCCTAGCTATTACGGCTGGAATTACCCGTATTATGGCTACGGCTACTCTGGCCATAGCTACCACCATAACAACTATTCCTATAATCCAAGCAGAAGGGGCTCCTATTCCACTTATTCTAATAACAACCGAAATTACAGCGCAAGAAACTATTCTCAAAATAGAACTAGTTCAAATCGAAATACAAGCGAAACCGATTACAGAAGACGCTCATTCAACAGTAGCGGAACGACAAGAACAAGTCCCACTTTTAGCAGAAGAAGCCAGTCTCAAAACCAGAGTAGATCCTACGATAGCGGCACGCGATCAAGAACAGATATACGCAGCACTAGCAGCGACAGACAACAGAGCTCAAGTAGATCTAGCAACAACAGCTATTCCCCTTCAAGATCAAGCGGCTCTTCAGATAGCGGAAGGTCAACAAGCGGAGGAGGGAGAAGACCATAAAATAGAAAAGGTAATCGTTGATCAAAAAACATAAATTGTATTAAAATGAAAAAATATCTATTTTTATTAATTACCGGTTTCACATTTGGCGTGGCACAATCACAAGAGATTGCTGATGCATTGCGCTATTCGCAGGACAATTTGAACGGGACAGCTCGTTTCAAGGCCATGAGTGGCGCTTTCGGAGCGCTCGGGGGCGACTTTTCCTCCATTAGTTTAAATCCTGCGGGCTCGGCTGTTTTTTCGAATAATCAATTTGGAATTACGCTAACCAATAGCGATGTAAAAAACAATTCCAATTATTTTGGCACAAGTACAACCGATGAAGATAATTCGTTGGATTTAAATCAAGCCGGGGGAGTTTTTGTCTTTAACAATAAAAATTCAAATAGCGATTGGAGAAAGTTTTCATTGGCGATAAACTATGAAAACACGAACAACTACGCCAATTCAACGTTTTCAGCAGGAACCAACCCGAACAATTCGATTGCCAATTATTTTTTAAGCTACGCAAATGGAGTTCCGCTAAATATCCTTGATGATTCTTATTATGAAGAGTTAGATCATGGCACACAACAAGCATTTTTGGGCTACCAAGGCTTCGTAATCGACCCCGTGAATATGGACCCCGATAATACGGAATACGTCTCGAATGTCGCCGAAGGCGGAAACTATTATCAGGAAAACGTCATGTATTCGGAAGGTTACAACGGAAAATTATCCTTTAATGCCGCGACTTCATACCAAGATAAACTTTACATAGGGATAAACCTGAATTCGCATTTTACCGATTTCAGGCGATCGTCCGTGTTTTATGAAGACAACAGCAATCCATTGGATTCCCAGTATAAGGTAAGCAAATTGCAATTTAACAACGAACTATATACCTACGGAAGCGGGTTTTCATTTCAATTGGGGGCCATTGCAAAAGTGACCAATAAAGTTCGACTGGGTTTAGCTTACGAATCTCCTACATGGTATGATTTAAATGATGAATTTTCCCAAAAAATAATTGCAGTGCGAAGTAATGCCGACGGAGATTTACCAAAGGACGTTGTTGACCCAAGAATCACGAATGTCTATGCGCCCTACAGACTTCAAACGCCAAGCAAACTCACCGGAAGTTTCGCTTACGTTTTTGGAACATCAGGCCTAATCAGTATCGATTACGCGATAAAAGATTACAGTAACGCCAAATTCAAGCCTGAAAACGACAGCTATTTCAGCAGTTTGAATGCCGACCTAAGCAATACCTTAGACAATTCGGGAGAATTGAGAATAGGTGGCGAGTATAAAATCAATAAACTAAGTTTAAGAGCAGGATACCGTTACGAACAAAGTCCCTATAAAAATTCGAGCACCATTGGCGATTTGAAAGGCTACTCGGGAGGTTTGGGATATAATTTTGGCTCGACAAAAGTGGACTTGGCCTATGCTTACGCCGAAAGAGACGCGCAACAAGGATTTTTCTCTCAAGGACTGACGGATGGCCCAAAAATCAATTCCATCAACAATATCGTCTCGTTGACCTTGTTGTTTGAATTGTAAATATCTTCGATTTTCAAAAGAGTAAATCTAAAAAACAGTTTATTAACCGTCTTGTTTTTTTACAACAGTACGGTTTTTTTTTAGCCCTGATGGAAGTGAAAACCCTCCCGATTTTTATTCGGGAGATTGCAACGTACAGCAGGAATAGCTTCATAAAAAACAGCTAAAAGACAGCGAAAAAACTTCTGTTTGAATAAAAAAACGTAATTTTGCACTCCAATTTACAAATCTATGAGAACCAAGTCTTTAAAAAAGAATAAAATCAATGTAATCACTCTTGGATGTTCCAAAAACATCTACGACAGTGAAGTGTTAATGGGCCAACTTCGTGCGAGCGGAAAAGATGTGGCGCATGAAGCTCCCGCTGCGGAAGAAGGGAACATTATTGTCATCAATACCTGCGGATTTATTGATAATGCCAAGGCAGAATCAGTGAATATGATTTTGGAGTATGCCGATAAAAAAGAAAAAGGTTTAGTAGACAAAGTGTTCGTGACGGGATGTTTATCCGAACGTTACAGACCCGATTTAGAAAAAGAAATACCTAATGTAGACCAATTTTTTGGAACAACCGAGTTGCCACAATTACTGAAAGCATTGGGTGCCGACTATAAACATGAATTACTGGGAGAGCGATTGACCACTACCCCAAAAAACTACGCTTATTTGAAAATTGCCGAAGGTTGCGATAGACCTTGCAGTTTTTGCGCGATTCCATTAATGCGCGGGAAACACGTTTCTCAAACCATTGAGAAATTAGTGAAAGAAGCGGAAGGATTGGCTAGAGATGGTGTGAAAGAATTGATTTTGATCGCGCAGGATTTGACGTATTATGGTCTTGATATCTACAAAAAACGCAACCTTGGAGAGCTGTTGGAGGCCTTGGTCAAAGTGGAAGGAATCGAATGGATTCGTTTGCATTACGCCTTCCCCACCGGTTTCCCGATGGACGTGTTGGAAATCATGAAGCGTGAACCAAAGATTTGTAACTATATTGATATTCCGTTGCAACATATTTCAGATTCCATCTTGAAATCAATGCGTCGTGGTACGACTCAGGAGAAAACAACCAAATTATTAAAGGATTTCCGCGCAGCAGTTCCCGGAATCGCAATTCGCACGACCTTAATCGTAGGTTATCCAGGTGAAACCCAAGAAGATTTCAACACTTTAAGGGATTGGGTTCAGGAAATGAAATTTGACAGAATGGGTTGTTTTGCCTATTCTCATGAAGAAAACACGCATGCCTATTTACTGGAAGATGATGTCCCTGATACCGTAAAACAAGACCGTGCCAACGAAATAATGGAATTGCAGTCTCAAATTTCATGGGATCTAAACCAAGAAAAAGTAGGACAAACTTTCAAATGCATTATCGACAGAAAAGAAGGCGGTCATTTTGTGGGAAGAACGGAGTTTGACAGTCCGGACGTTGACAACGAAGTGCTTATTGATGCTTCAAAACATTACGTAAAAACAGGAGAATTCGTTATGATAAAAATCATCGAGGCTACTGAATTTGACTTGTACGGCGAACCAGCGTAGTTTTAAGATATTCGTCAATTGACAAACCATTTATAAAAGCAAACATGAAAACAATTCAACTCTTTTTCGTTTTGACGGTAACGTTATTGTGTAGCACGGCCGTTTCCGCACAATACGGGAACAATGGCTACGGCAACAACTATGGTGGTAGAGGTTATGGATCTACGCATGACAGAATGAACCAAATGAAGCAGGGGCGTAATAGCGACGACAAACCTGAAGAAATCCCTGTTGAAGTAATCGTTGGCAAAATAATGGAAAACCTAAAAAAGGAACTTGTTTTGGATCAATTGCAGGAAATCGCAATAGCAAATGTTCTGACGGAAAGCGTCAGGACACAAGGAATTTTGTTAAAAGCAGAAAGCAATCAAGAACAAAAAATCAAAGAAATAAAAGCGCTGTCTGAAGTTACAGATAGAAAGGTGAATGAATTTTTAAATGAAGATCAAAAATTGAAATACAAAGCACTTAGCGACGAAAGCAATAACGGAAAAAAGTCAAGAAGAAAAAGATAACTTTTTTTGAACCCCAAGAATCCATTCTAAAATATGAAAAAATATTTTTACTTTATAATTTTTGCTGCTGTCATTACTTCATGCGCCACCAATCCCTATAAAGCCAGTGAGAAAGAATATGACAGCAAACTCAAAACTTTTAAGGAAGTAATTTCAAATAAAGAGCCAGAACCATTGCCTATTGTCACCAAAACGATAATAAGTATTGACAACGCTTACACCAAGCAATTATATACTTTTAAGGATACCATTTCAAAAATGGGATCGACGGCTTTGGATAATGGAATCCAAACGGAATGGATCAGTACGGTCAATTTTAATTTGCGAAAACCAAATTTCATCATTATTCACCATACTGCACAGGATTCGCTACAGCAAACCATCAAAACGTTTACACTGACCAGAACGCAAGTGAGCGCACATTATGTAATTGCAGATGATGGAAGCGTAGTACAGATGCTGAATGATTATATGCGCGCTTGGCATGCTGGCAAAGGCTCTTGGGGAAAAGACACAGACATCAACTCGTCTTCGATTGGTATCGAACTCGATAACAACGGAACGGAAGCATTTTCAGAGGCACAGATTACCAGCTTAATGGCGCTTTTAAGCAAATTGAAAAAAGAGTATAATATACCGGCTCAAAATATCATAGGCCATTCAGACATCGCCCCTGCTCGCAAAAATGACCCCAGTGTATTGTTCCCATGGAAAACATTGGCTGAAAACGGGTTTGGCCTTTGGGGAGATGACACATTGGAACCCGCGCCGATCGATTTCAATTCCGAACTTGGATTGCGGATAATAGGTTACGACACTAAAAATCTTTCGGCTGCAATAATGGCATTCAAAAGACATTTTATCCAAACCGAGGTAAATGATATTCTGGACGAAAAAACCATCAATACCATCTATTCCATTTATAGGAAGCAATAAAACAAAATAGTATCAAAAACCGTTCTTAGGCAAACCAAGAACGGTTTTTTTTTTTACAAAAGTACGTCCATCTATCAGTAACGGCTCCGCTTTTGTGGCGACTATCATTTAGTTTAAGCTGCACTTCGGTCTGAATCAGTGTTTCAACTAGCTTATATTTTCATTAGGTTTTGCTTTTTTAAAATCTTCGTGTTATTGTTAAAATAAATACCTAATAATTTATAAATCAGTATTTTATGATTAACTTTATTATGTCGGATTTAAAGCAAAAGTGTGATAGAATTGATAATTTAAATTAATTCACCCACCAATACTAGCTCGATTTCATTTCGTTATCCTAAAATAACACTTAAAACTAATCATTAAAAAACGATGATCATGAAAAGAAGTTTAAAAAAATTAAAAGGATATAGCATCAAGGCGTTAGACGGGATAAAAGGGAACGTAAAGGATTTTTTGTTTGACGAGGAATACTGGACTGTCGAATATCTTGAAGTCCAATTGGGTTCGATAATTCCAACTAAAAAGGTGTTAATTCCGAAAACTCTCCTAAAACAACCAGATTGGTCCACGAATCAATTTGCCATTGAGTTGACCAAAACTGATATTGAAAACTGCCCAACATTAGAGGAGCATCTTCCGGTTTCGAAAAAATATGAGAAGGAGTTAAACAGCTATTACGATTCATATAACAAATGGCTGTACTACAATGTTCCTCCGTTAGACAGCGCGGTTGTTGTCTATCCGCCAAGACCGATAACGGTCCCTACAAAAGTTATTCATGAGAACGACCTAGACGAGGTGCTAAGGAGTTTTAATGAGGTCAAAGGCTATCATATTCGAGCTTTGGACGGAAAACTGGGACGCGTTGATGACCTAATTATAGAAGACTTCAATTGGCAAATTGTATATGTTGTTGTGGACACCAGTGACTGGTTACCTTCTGGTAAAAAAGTACTGATAAGTGTGCCATGGCTAAATGAAATCAGCTATCTCAACAGGGAAATAAGCGTCAATTTGCACATATCTTCGATAAAATCGGCACCAGAATTTGATCCCTCAACACCTATAAATGAAAAATATGAGATGCGCCTCTACGATTATTACGGAAGACCTGTGACGCACCACTAATATAGCAGTGAATATCACTTTCTATTAAACTCTTTATCGAATCAAGTGACTAGGTTTATTTGCTTAAATATCCAATCTATTTGCTTGACAATGCTTTTGGTGCCCATATAATTACAATGGATTCAGATGGGGAATTGTCAAATAAAAAATCGGAATTATGTATACATCATTATTAATTTCATTGATTATTGCTGTAATACTTGCTCCTATTTTAGTATATGGTCTTAAGCGACCCGGACCTGGGCCATTAAATGGATTGCTGTTTATATTTATAATAATCCTTATGTTTTCTTGGGCAATTGGAGGCTGGATCGAACCAATCCACCCTTTAAATATCAGATACCCGTGGCTTTCCTATTTCCTTGTCGGCTTTTTTATAATGTTATTATTAGGGGCCTTGCTGCCAACTCCGCATTCGAAAAAAGAAAACCTCACAGAGGAAGAGATAAGGGCTGAGCAAGTTGCTGACTTAACTATTGGGTTCTTTTTTTGGATCATGTTATTTTTGTTAGCGCTTATTGGGATAGCTAAATGGTTCTAGGGATTTCAAACCTGCGTTCATAATATCAAAGTTTTAACAAAATTATCCTTTACCTCTTTTAATTTTAAAATAATAACCATGAAAATACTAATTCTTTATGGCACCACAGAAGGGCAAACCCGCAAGATTGCCCACTTTATGGAAGCCATTTTACAGAATGCGGGACACCATGTAACAATTGCTGACACCGCTACCAATCCACCCGCACCAACCGCATATGATGCCATACTGATTGGTTCCTCCATACACATGCACAAATACCAATCGGCCGCGAAGCATTATATCAAAAAGCATCTTGACGAGTTAAATAATATGCCTGGAGCTTTTTTCTCAGTATCGCTTGCCGTAGCATCAGGTCTTGCTGAGGAAAATCTTGGAGTACAAAAAATAACAAACGATTTCCTAGAACAAACCGGATGGAAACCTATGATGGTCACCCAAATTGCAGGCGCACTGAAATACACCGAATACGATTATTTTAAACGTCTCGTCATGAAAATGATTTCAAAAAAAGAAGGGGGCGCAACGGACACGTCACAAGATTATGAATACACCGATTGGGAAGAGGTGACAAAATTTGTTAATGAATTTTTAGAGAGGGCATCTCAAAAGCCTTGATTTGTGTATTTTAGCATTCAATTAAACTTTGATTACATGCTAATAAATCACATTATGAGGAACAATAGTCTTCCCTATTTTATAATTTTCCTATTTACAGTCTCAACCTCAATTTGTTCTGCTCAAAAAAACAAAGTTAAAGAACCTGACTATAAATACATCACTGACGATTTGGAATTATATAGCACCATAGTCGCTATGGACAGTGTTTTTTTTCAGGCATACAATATTTGTGATCTTGATAAACAAGCTGCGATATACTCTGACAACATAGAGTTTTTCCATGATACGGGAGGCCTAATGACGGTGAAGCAAGAAATATTAAATAGCACAAAAAAATATGTATGTGGTAAGGTAACCAGAGAACTAGTGAAAGGAAGTCTTGAAATTTACCCTATCAAAGATTTTGGAGCTATCGAAATGGGACTCCATAAATTTCATAAGAACACTGAAAAGGAAGGCACTCCTTCTCATGCCAGTAAATTTGTCATCTTTTGGAAAAACGACAATAATACATGGACAATTACAAAAGTAGTTAGTTTGCATTAGTGTTTTTTAAACAAAAAAACCATTCGCGGCGGCGAATGGTTTTTATTCTTATTCAATACTTACAAAGGAATATTTCCGTGTTTTCTATTAGGAGTAACGCTTACTTTATTTTCAAGCATACTAAAGGCTTTTATCAATTTGCGTCGCGTGTCTTGCGGTAGGATCACCTCATCTACAAAACCACGTTGTGCTGCGGTGTAAGGGTTGGCAAACAAATCGGCGTATTCTGCTTCTTTTTCCAATAGTTTGGCAGCGGGATCAGCGGCCTCATTTATCTCCTTTTTAAATATAATTTCTGAAGCGCCTTTGGCTCCCATTACCGCGATCTCGGCTGTAGGCCAGGCAAAGTTCATGTCAGCACCAATGTGTTTAGAATTCATAACGTCATATGCGCCACCATAGGCTTTACGCGTAATAACCGTAATTCTGGGTATGGTCGCTTCACTCAGCGCATAAAGCAATTTCGCTCCGTGGACAATAATCCCATGCCATTCTTGGTCTGTTCCGGGTAAAAATCCGGGCACATCAACAAGCACTAATAATGGAATATTAAAACAATCGCAAAAACGGGTAAAACGTGCCGCTTTGATTGAACTGTTCACGTCCAAAACTCCCGCCAAATACAATGGCTGGTTAGCTACAATTCCTATGCTGCGACCGCCTAATCTAGCAAATCCTACAATGATATTCTCGGCATAGTTTTTATGTACTTCAAAAAACGAATCTTCATCAATAATCCCAGCAATTACGTCATGCATGTCGTAAGGCTTATTCGGATTATCAGGAATTATATTTGCCAACTGTTCACGAACCTCATCATTGAGTTCGTAAGCTAACTTTTGTGTCGTTTCCTTATTGCTTTGTGGCAAATAGCTCAACAATCTTTTTAGATCTTCCAGACATTCCACATCATTTGCAGAAGTAATATGTGCCACACCCGATTTAGTGGAGTGCGTGCTAGCTCCTCCCAACTCCTCAGAAGTCACAGTTTCATTAGTTACGGTTTTTACCACATTAGGTCCGGTAACAAACATATAACTGGTATCTTCAACCATCATTGTAAAGTCAGTCATCGCTGGCGAATAGACCGCCCCACCGGCGCAGGGTCCCATAATCGCTGAAATTTGCGGAATTACCCCGCTCGCTTGTACATTTCTGTAAAAAATATCGGCATAACCTCCCAGTGAACGAACGCCTTCTTGTATGCGCGCACCACCAGAATCATTTAGACCAATCATCGGGGCTCCCATTTTGACGGCCATATCCATTACTTTGCAGATTTTCTCCGCATGTGTTTCGGATAATGCCCCACCAAAAACGGTGAAATCTTGGGCAAAAATATAAACTAATCTTCCATTTATAGTTCCATATCCCGTTATAACGCCATCACCATAATAGAGTTCCTTTTCCATTCCAAAATCAGTTGTACGGTGCGTCACCAGCATTCCAATTTCTTCAAAAGAACCTTCATCCATCAAATAATTCACGCGCTCTCTGGCGGTCAATTTCTTCTTGTGGTGTTGTTTTGCAATTCTATTTTTACCTCCGCCCAAATGAGCAAGGGCAATCTTATCGTTTAATTCTTTTATTTTAGACTCCATAATTTATTGATTTGGTAATCGTACGATTTTTTGATCTTCAAAATACTGCTTCAAAGCTATTAGTCCCGCAATTTTAGCCTCTTCAGCCAATTGGTCTTTCAATTCGGCAGTATTGTAATATTTTTTCACAAAATGGGTGTCGAAATTTCCCGATCTGAAAGCCTCGTGTTCAAACACAAACTTTCCGAAAGGCAAAGTCGTTTGTACCCCCTCTACTAGATATCCGTCAATTGCTTTGATCATGATTTGAATGGCTTCCTCGCGAGTTTCTCCGTAAGTGATCAGCTTAGCAAGCATCGGGTCATAATAAATAGGTATGTCCATATCCTGCTCAAAACCGTTATCAACACGAATTCCATCGCCAACCGGCAATTGGTACACATCCAAATGACCTACACTAGGCAAAAAATCATTCATTGGGTCTTCAGCATAGACTCTCAATTCTAGAGCGTGTCCTTTAATTTTCAAGTCTTCCTGTTTAATCTGCAACTCTTCCCCTCTCGCCACTTTGATTTGAAGTTCGACCAAATCCAATCCGGTAATCAATTCCGTTACGGGATGCTCCACTTGCAAACGCGTATTCATCTCCAGGAAAAAGAAATTATTATTTTCGTCCAATAAAAACTCTACCGTTCCCGCTCCCAGATAATCGCAAGATTTCGCCACCAAAACCGCAGCCTCACCCATTTTCTTACGCAATTCGGGTGTCAATACCGAAGAAGGCGCTTCTTCTATCACTTTTTGATGGCGACGCTGAATGCTGCACTCTCTTTCGAATAAATATAAAATATTTCCATGACTGTCCGCCATGATTTGAATTTCGATATGTCTTGGCGATCCCACGTATTTTTCAATAAACACTGAACCGTCACCGAAAGCGTTTAATGCTTCGCTGATTGCCCTGTTCATTTGGGACTCAAATTCCTCCGCATTTTCGACAACACGCATTCCTTTTCCACCACCACCTGCAGACGCTTTAATCAAAATAGGAAAACCTATTTCGCTAGCTACTACTTTGGCTTTTTCTATATCTGTGATGGCTTCGTCAACCCCTGGAACCATAGGGATATCATAGCTTTTTACGGCTTCTTTAGCGGCCAATTTACTTCCCATTATGTGAATGGCTTTCGATTTGGGGCCAATAAAGATGATATTGTTCTTTTCTGCTTTTTCTGCAAAATCAGCGTTTTCACTTAAAAATCCGTAACCGGGATGAATGGCATCCACACCTAGCGATTTGGCAACTTCGATGATTTTGTCTCCCAACAAATAGGACTGGTTGGAAGGGGATTCCCCAATCCAGACGGCTTCATCAGCAAACTTCACATGGGGTGCATTCCGATCTACGGTAGAATAAACCGCAACCGTTTTTATGCCCATTTTCTGGGCCGTTTTCATGACCCTAATTGCTATTTCGCCTCTATTGGCAACTAATAATTTTTTCATATTTAATAAGACTAAAAGAATAATGACCGTTTCACTGTTAGAACAAAGAGGCAAAAAATTCTTGTTTATTTATCTATTTTCTATACTCTATTATCTTCTTCTCTATTCAAATTCAATTAACAGCTGTCCTTTATCTACCGCATCGCCTAACAATACCGAAATTGATTTGATGGTGCCATCCCGTGGAGAAAGAAAACTGTTTTCCATTTTCATGGCTTCCAAGATCAACAGACTATCATTCTCTTTTACAACTTGCCCAACAATTACACTTATTTCCAGAATCAAACCTGGCATAGGTGCTTTTATTGCATTGACCTGTTTTGTAAGCCCAACTTCAAAGCCCATCTTTTTGATTAGCAAGTCCAAGTCATTTGCTATAGCAACGGTATAACTGTTGTTATTTACTTTGACAACATATTCTTTTTGATGAAAATCAGCAGATAAGATCTCCGCTTTAAAAGGTTTGTTTTCTTGTAAAATATGGAAAGAATTGCAATCCAAATTTACGGCGTCGAGTTGTGAAACTTGTTCCTTGTCAAAGTCAAATTGAAAGGAATCATTTACATTTACTTTATAGCTATCACTCATTAGTGTAATTTTTATGGTCGTAAAAATAGACAAAAGAAAACGTTTTCGTAAATGAAAAAGGGAAGTTTTATGCTAAGTTAGTATAGTTGCCTAAAAAGGTGGCTTGTTACAACACGAGCAACCCATATTCACGCAGGCTGTTCACTGGTTTTGAATACCAGAATAATTCAAAATCTTCCTGCTGTTTTTCAAAATCAGCCTTGATTTCCTGAAATGTATGGATTTTAGCATTCGAAACGGAAATTTTTTGAAGTATTTCCTTCAACCATTCGCCTTCCGCTTTATTGGTTTGAATGCTGAAACTTTCTTTTTTATCGTGAAATGTCAAACTCATCATTTCCCAAGAATTTCCTTTTTTTGATTTAGTAAACTCCTCGACAAAAGGTTTGCCACCTAACCAAACGATTTTGGCCGTAGGTTTTATTTTGAATTCTTCGGCTTCTTGCAGCGCATTGAAAATGAAATCCTGAGGAATCTTTGTCTTTGGGATTTTAAAATCAAACCATTCCTGCAGCGTA
>NZ_DATBVQ010000050.1:0-12181 GCF_036515215.1 Flavobacterium sp. | reverse complement strand
CTGGATTATTAGCTCCTGCAGGAACCGTCCATGTATAAGTTAATGGTGGTATTCCGCCATTAGCTACCGCTGTAAGTATCCCTAAAGCATCCCCTTGACATTTTGTAATATCAGCAATCTCATTTAATGTGGGTTGAACATTAAAAGCCCCAGAGGTAAAATCTTCCAAAATTGAGGTTCCGGGATTTGACGATCTTGTTTCAACTAAAAAGGAAGAAAAACAAGAACTACCATCCAGTGCGGCTACATCTATAAAACCTTCAAAAAAGGTTACCGGAGGCATCAAATCAGCTCCAACACCTTTAGATTGGTGAGACCAAGGAGTCGGTTCTTGATTTGTATTCACAATAGCTGCAAGGGTTGTTCCGTCTGTACCAATTTTTATCATAGATTTGCTACTGCTTGGAAGAGTTCCGTTTCCGTCACCAACCCATCTGTATGCATCGATAACACCTACTGCACCACCTTGTTCTATGTCTGCTACGACCAGTATATCGCCTATAGAGTGTTCTCCTTCAAATCTACCTCCTGCTATTGGTCCTATGAAATCTTTGAAAAACCAAAATCCAATGGTTGTTGTACCTTCTGCTGCAAATTTATTTCCAAAAAAATAAATTTTACCTGCTATAAGAATTGCACCAGCTTCTTGAAGATTGGTTTTGTCACTGGAACTAGCGTCTGCTGTTTTCCATTGCCAACTTTTAGAAGCATTAGCCCCATTTATGGGCAAATGATCTTTAGTACCCCCGCCGGTATAAATAGAATCGGGTGCTTTGCCATCAAAAATTATTCCCGTTGAAATACTGCCGGCTGGAAGCCCACTCTTGTTATAAACATTTTGCCAATCTATTGTACCATTACTATAAACATTACCATCCATAAATCCATATGGATGTTGGGCCTGCATTTGAGAAGGCATAAACAGTGCAAAAGCAAAAATCATGAACACCGCTGCAGATCGAACTCTAAATTGATTTTTTAGGATGAAAAAAGTTTTTGTTAGCAGTAAGTCGCTAAATTTTGATATATAATCAATTGGATTTCTCTCATTAGATTTAAAAAAACGTAATGTAGAAATCGCGTTTTTCGGTGGTATCCAACAATTAATTTTGCTCGATAAAACTTCGAAAAGCTTCAGAAGTGTAATATTTTTCATGATTATAAAGTTTTAAAACCATACTTGTTAAACAATAGCAAACTAGCAGACTGAGGACTGAAAAATTTTAGAAAAAAACAATACACCTTCATAAAAATATATGAAGAACTCCATCATCAAAAAGCGTATTTTATTTTGGGGGAATAAACAAACTTTTATTAACCAAATTGGGGCTTTAAAAAACCTTAATTAGAAATTAATAAATAAGTTAGAAAAAAATACAGAAAGCTTTTAGATCTGATTCATATAGCTTAACTGTGTTAAAAACATCTTCAAAAGTATGAAGAACTCCGTCATCAAAAGGATATTTTATTGTGGGGAACAATAGCTAAATTCCTTTATTTACCGTGAAGCTGTTTTACAAAAGCAGCTTCGAAATCTATTCGTTTATTTTAGTGAAACAAAGTTAATCAATGGTTAAAAAACAACAATTTTTAAAAAATTTAAATCGGATTAAAAACAAATATATCCGTCAAATTACATAGTCACTAAGAAAATTACTATGCGAAAAACTTCAAAAATAAATAGATTTTTATGTTTTAAGCAATTGATTTACAGTGTTTTAATTAAATTAAACAAAATATTATTATTAAAAAAATTATACGATTCAGCATTGAAAAAACATCATCAAAAAAAAGCGTAAAAAAACCTCGAAAATTTTCACTTTCGAGGTTTAATTTTGTCGCCTAATTTACTTCATTTTTTAGAATTAGACAATTGTTACAAACTATTTTGAAGACATTACTTTTTTCACGCTGCTTCCTCTATTTGTAGTTACTTTCACAACATAAACTTGCTCTTGACCTCTATTCATTTTAAGGTTTAAGGCAACTTCTTTGTTTAAGTAGCTGTTAGTGTCTGCTTTTGAAAGTACTGACTTCCCAGTTGAATTGAATACTTCAATTTTTACATCGGATACATAATCAAAGTTGTATTTAATAGTAAGTACATCTTTGAAGGGAACAGGGTACGCATCAAAACCTACAGGTTCCATTTTTGAGTCGGTGCTTGAGGTACCCGCAAGTGATGTTTTATCGCACTGCGGAACATCATATCCCATAAATATTGTACAGCCATCAAATGCATTATTGATTTTATCTACTACACTTGCAATGGCAGAGAGAGATACTCCTGTATTTACTCCTCCTAATGCTTTATTTGCTAATTCAAATAATCCTTGTACTGTTGGATTGCCATTTAAGGCCGTTACAACACTTGCATCAATTGAGTTATAATGGTAATCATTTGTCACGTTAATTAAGTTACCATATTGATCATAATTACATGTACGTTCTTTAGGAATATCTGAACCACAGCCTCCTTCAGGATCTGCGGTAACTAACACTCCTCCTTGCAATACGAAATCACCCAGTGCGCTATTTATGCCTATGTTAAGACCTAAAGTGATGGTTTGAGCCAATAAGGTATTATTGAGTCTTCCATTTTTGGACAAATAACTAGAATAGATACCTGTCAATGCACTTATATGAGGGTCACCGGCTAACAATACATAACTGCTTCCTCCTCCAGGTAAAACGTCTATAATAGCAGCTATATCTGTGGAGTTATTTGAAAGTAAAACAGAATTTCCCGGTAAACCAACTGTCATCGTGCCACCATAATAAGCTAACGCTTTAGCTATAAGGGCTTCTGTTGTGTATTTATCAGAGAAAACACCATCATCAGGAGCACAAGACATACCGCCAGGGTTTCCATAATACCCTTGAGTATAAGTACATAAAGCTTTTGGACAACTTTTAACGGTTATGGTTTGACTACAAGTAGCCGAATCGTTACCACAAGCGTCTGTCGCTTTCCAAGTGCGAGTAAGTCCATCAGGAGATGTAGAAACAATCTCAATTATTGGATTCGCATCACAATTGTCAGTTGCAGTTGGTTCATCAAAGATAACCTCTGCGTTACATTCGATTGTTTTGTCTGCTTTACATACAAGAGTCGGTTTGGTAGTATCTACCACTTTGATTTTTTGCACGCAAGTAGAAGTATTACCGGCACAATCAGTCGCTTTCCAAGTACGATCAATGTGATACGTATCACCGCAATCATTTGTTTTAACATCAGTGTACGTTACTTTAGGATTTGCATCACAATTGTCAGTTGCTGTTGCTTCTCCAAAACCTCCCACTGCATCACATTCGTATGATACGTCGGCTGGACAAGTGATTATTGGCGCAGTATCATCTTTAACCGTGATTTTTTGAACACAGGTTGAGAAATTACCGGCACAGTCAGTCGCTTTCCAAGTACGGGTAATAATTCCCAATCCGCAAGCATCCAAAGTTCCCTCATCGCTATAGCTTATAGCTGGTTTTTCAGTACAATTATCCGTAGCCATAGCTTCACCAGAATCGCCTGCTTTACAATCAAAACTAATATCTGCAGGACAAGTTATTACTGGTTTGGTATCATCCTTAACGGTGATTTTTTGGACACAGGTAGAGAAATTACCACATGCATCGGTAGCTTTCCAAGTGCGGGTTATTACACCCAATCCGCAAGCATCCAATGTGCCTGCATCGGTGAACTCAACTTTTGGATTTGGATCACAATTGTCAGTTGCTGTAGCCGTTCCTGAATCACCTTGTGTACAATCAAAACTGATATCTCTAGGACAAGTGATTACCGGTTTGGTATCATCCTTAATTGTCAATTTTTGAACACAGGTAGAGAAATTACCGGCACAATCAGTCGCTTTCCAGGTACGGGTAATAATACCAGATCCACAGTTGCCCAACGTTCCTGAATCACTGAAGGTCACAACTGGATTTGCATCACAATTATCAGTAGCTGTCGCTACTCCTGAATTACCCGCTTCACAATCAAAAGTGGCGTCGGCAGGGCAAGTGATAACCGGTTTGACATCATCTTTAACGGTGATGGTCTGAACACAGGTAGAGAAATTACCGGCACAGTCGGTCGCTTTCCAGGTACGGGTGATGACACCCAATCCGCAAGCATCCAATGTACCAGCATCACTATAACTTATATCTGGACTTTCATCACAATTATCCGTAGCCGTAGCTGTTCCTGAATTACCTTGTGTACAATCAAACGTAGCATTGGCAGGACAAGTAAGAACTGGTTTGACATCATCTTTGACGGTGATAGTCTGAACGCAGGTAGAGAAATTACCGGCACAATCGGTCGCTTTCCAGGTACGGGTGATTACACCCAATCCGCAAGCATCTAATGAGCCTGAATCGCTATAACTTATATCTGGACTTTCATCACAATTATCTGTAGCTGTTGCTATTCCTGAGTCGCCTTGCGTACAATCAAAAGTAGCGTTTGCAGGACAAGTGATGACCGGTTTGACATCATCCTTAACGGTGATAGTCTGAACACAGCTCGAAATGTTACCGCATTCATCCGTAGCTTTCCAAGTTCTAGTGATTACACCCAATCCGCAAGTGTCCAATGAGCCTGAATCAGTATACTCAACTTTCGGATTTGGATCACAATTGTCAGTCGCTGTAGCTGTTCCTGAATCGCCTTGTTTACAATCAAAACTGATATCGGCAGGACAAGTAAGTGCCGGAGGCGTTTTATCTGTACATAGATTCAATTGAAGAGGTTCTCCTGGAAAATCCTTCAATTCCGATTGTCCGGAAGAACCAGAGGTTCTTGTTCTAACAAACAAGGTGCTAATAACAAAACAAGGATCATTACCAATCCCAAATAATTCAGTTAAGTTTGCAGCTCCTTCCGCCCACTGATTTGGTGCATATTCCCACATTCCTGCATTAGGACCGGAAGTGACAGGATCTTGATTGTATATTGGATAAGGCACTGGTGTTACTGCAGTATTATTTGTGCCAAAAATAGTCCCCTCAAGAGGAGTAAATATACCATAAGAAGTTCCATTCCATTTTCTAACAACAACATTTGCTGATCCTCCTCCTTGGGTGAACTCGATAGTCACTAAAATATCTCCAATGGTACGCCCGTTGTCAGGACCCTCAGATGAAAAGTTCCCATAAGGAAAGCCTTTTGAATCGGTTCCCAACGGGTGCTTAGTTAAGGGTGCTTGCAGAATTTCAAAATCGATATAACTGCTCCCGTTTGTTACTTGACGGTCTGCAGCAAAAATCATCCATAAATCGCCATCTTTTCCATACTGTAAGGTTCCATCCGCATAAGAAAAATGAGCAATTGCATTTTGAATTTCATTTTTGTCAGGTGAAGAACCTACACCCCACTCATACGTGGTTGGATTGTCATTGATCTTATTACTACCAGTGAAAATAGTTGGGTCCTCATTAGTGATGTTATCTCTGAAAAAGGTCGTGAAACCAGGATAAACATAAAATTCTTTTGGTAATATTCCGTCCCGATAATCGTATGGGGGTGGTACAGGAACAAAAATTCCTCCTGGATTAGCCGTGATAGGAGCTGATTGATTCTCAAATAAAAAGTCCCCCCAATCTGGATTATCTCCAGTAAATCTAACAAAAGCATTCCCATCAACAGCAAACCCACCCTTAGGGGCTAATACTGGTGCCCTTCCTGTAATATTCTGAGCATTCACTGTATATCCAGTCATCATAATTACCCCCATAACAAGAGGCAAAGCAAGTGATTGACGCCAAAAAAAGGTCATCACACTCCCTATAAGATCAATAGTGCTTCTCTCTTCAGACAGTAATAGATCTGATTCAGAAACAGTTTTTTTTGATAAAAGGCAACAACTTATTTTGCTGCACAAACCATCGAAAAAATCGAAAATTGTATTCTTTTTCATAATAAGAGTATTTTAGCACCATACATTATATTTAAAAGACAGTTTACAGATTTGGGAAAGAAAAAATTAAGGAAACACAATCCATCTTCATATAAATAATGAAGTCACCGTCATTAATGAATGTTTTTATTAGCACAATAAAAACAACATCTCTTTTACTAAACGAAAATCAATTTGCTGAAAATTTTTTAATATTAATTTTAAGTAATTAACATTTAATAATAAATAATAATTAGAATGAAACTAGAAGCTTACATAATAAGGAAATGTAACTCTCAGAAAAATAAGTCCTCTTCATTAAAGAAATGAAGTTAACCTTCATAAACAGGATATCATAAATGGGGAGAGCCATTATATCCTAATACTTTTTTTTAAAAATTGCTTCACTGGAAACAACTTAATTAGTTACTTATATTAAAATTAAACCATTAAAATAAAAAAGGAAATAAAAACAAGATCATACTCGATTAAATTCCATTTTAATCGACAAAGAGCACCGTAAATTAAGAAAATTAGTATGTAAATTTAAAATAATATATTTGTAACTAATTGATTATTAATGTATTACGTGTTAAAATTAATTGCTAATTAAACACAATTTTTCTTACTTTAAATACTTGTTATTTTAATTGGTATTAATGCATAAAAACAGACAATTTGGGTGAATTTTATTCATTATAAATAGTTTACTTTTTAACTTATTTGAAATTTAAATGGGTACTGATAAAGTGGAAAAGTGGCCCTAATTAATGTTGCACTACGATTGATTGTTTATCTAAAAAATTACATTAAATGAATCTACTTTTAAAATAGGAATTAAGATTTAGAAAATATCTTTTTCACTTACATGGGAAAAAATCTCTTCTACAATTTCATATTCCTTAATTCTCCCAACTCATTTTTAAATAGAAAAACATCCATTTTTATACTTCTACAAAATCGTTATAAGAACCCAATTTTAGTCAAAAAAAACCTCGAAAGTTTACTTTCGAGGTTTAATAATATATGCTAACCCTTCTCTATATTTTATAGGACTAGCTGATTGTTACAAGTTATTTAGAAGACATCACTTTTTTCACGCTGCTTCCTCGATTAGTAGTTACTTTCACTAAGTAAACCTGCTCTTGGCCTTTATATGTATGAAGGTGTAGCATAATTTCCTGGTTAAAGTTAACATTTGATTCCGCTTTTGAAAGTACTAAAACTCCTTGTGAATTGAACACTTCAATTTTCACATCAGTGTCATAATCAAAATTACATTTAATGGTAAGTACGTCTTTAAAAGGAACCGGATAAGCGGTGAAGTCATCTTGGCTACTCACAGCATTTACTACTGTTGTAGCTGGACTTCCTCCTAAAGGACAACCTGAATTATTAAGAATATCCAATTGACTTGCTAAATTCCCTGGCGCTGCTCCTCTGGCTAAATAAGCCGCATTAACGGCATCTATCACCATTTGAGTATTATTAGAATATGGCGCAGGATAATCAACTTCATCACTACAAGCATTTAATAAAGCGGCTACTCCTTGACGGGCCAAATTATAAATACCTCCTCCTCCTAAATTTAGAGCTTCTAATAAAGTGTAATTAGCAAGGTTCGATGGCGCATTTACAAATACATCTCCAAATATCATTGAAGGAGTATAAGTTGAACACCATCTATCGGTATGGTTTTTCCAATATCCTAACGTACATCCTTCACATGCAGTCACTATAATAGTTTGGCTGCAAGTCGCTGATATATTGCCACAAGCATCAGTAGCACTCCACATTTTAACGTATGTAACTGAACCATCCGGATTATTTGTTGTAGTGACACCTAAATCATTAATAGTTGGGTTTGAATCACAACTATCTATAACTGTCGGAGTTCCGAATATAGGCGTTGAACCGCATGCAATGGTTTCACCAATTGGACAGGTCAGAGTCGGTGGTGTTACATCCTGAACGTTGATCGTTTGTGAAGCTTGTGATGAATTGCCACAATCGTCCGTAGCGGTCCAGGTTCGGGTTACGCTGTAATTTCCGGCACAGTTGCCATCGGTTCTTACATCGGCAAAAGTCAGCGTCACTGAAGCGTCACAGGCATCGGTTGCGGTGGCTTGCGCGAAAGATGGCAAGGCCGGACAATCAATGGTTGATGCTCCTGGCAAGGCTGCGATTACTGGATCGGTGATATCCTGAACGTTGATCGTTTGCGAAGCTTGTGATGAATTGCCACAATCGTCCGTAGCGGTCCAGGTTCGGGTTACGCTGTAATTTCCGGCACAGTTGCCATCGGTTCTTACATCGGCAAAAGTCAGTGATTTCATTGTACAATTGTCTGTTGCAGTTGGTGTTGCAAAAGACAAAACTGCAGGACACTCAACCGTTGTTGGGCCCGGCAATTCAGCAATCACAGGAGGTGTTTTATCTAAACACAAATTCAACTGAATAGGAGCTCCAGGAAAATCTTTTAATTCAGATTGAGCTGAATTACCTGAAGATCTCGTTCTAATAAACACCGTACTAATTACAAAACAGGGATTTGGATTAATATCTAACCCAAATACTTTTGTAAGGTTGATAGCGCCCTCTGCCCATTGATTTATGGCATAAGTACCTCCAGTAGGACCACTTCCATATACATCAAAGGGTACGAAGGTAGGCGACGTATTATTAGTACAATAAATAGAACCCAAGAAAAGTGAATTTGATTTAATTACATATTCAAACCCACCTCCAACTTTTGCTTCCCATCTACGAATTACAACGGTAGCATCTCCACCGCCCTGTGTAAATTCAATGGTAACCAAAATATCTCCGACAGTACGTCCTCCATCTAGTCCAGTGGTAGCAAATCCGCCACTCGTGGTACCTGTCATTGTTAAGGTTTTTTGTAAAAACTCAAAATCAATATAACTGCTACCATTGGTTACCTGGCGGTCACCGGCAAAAAGACACCATAAATCTGTGTTGGTTCCATCCACAGCATAAGATGTTCCATCTACCGTACCTGTAACATTTGAATCACCATAAGAAAAATGAACCCCACAATTTTGAATTTCATTTTTGTTAGGGGAAGATCCTGCTCCCCAAGTATAAGTGTTTGGATTATCATTTATTTTATTAGAAAGGGTAAATATAGTTGGATCAAGAACATCTCCACCCCAAGCATCTGCTAGCCTAAAAGTAGGGCCAGAGCAAAGAAATTCCGGAGGAGGTGATAGATTTATCACGCCACCACCGGAGCCTCCTGGATTATTATCAAACAAATCACCCACACCCAGTATGGGAGTATCAGCAAAAGCATCTCCATCAACACCGGAACCTCCGGCAGGACATTGAACAGGAACTATTCCTTTAATTGACTGTGCATTAACTGCTTGACCAGTCATCAGAATTACCACTAATGTAAAAGGTAATAAATAGCTCTGACGCCAACTATAAGATTGCAATTCTGACAAACAATCAATTGAAACTCTCTTATTAAATTTTATAAAATTTAATTTAGAAATAGTATTTTTCGTTAAAAAACAACATATTATTTTGTTGTATAAGAAATCGAAAAACTTAAAAATTGTATTCTTTTTCATAATAATAGTATTTTAACACCATATATTGTATTTAATAGGAAATTTACAGATTGGGGATAAGTACGCATCTTCATATAGAATTATGAAGCTAACCATCATCAAAAGAATATTTTTACTAGGAAAATAAAAATAACTTTATCATCTACCAAAATCGATTTGTAAAAATGGATTAGATTAATTTCAAAACGATCAAATTAAAAATAGGTAAATAGGTTATTAATGGGCGTTTACACATTGGGGAATGTATCTAACCGCTACTAAGTCATCTTCAATTAAAAAGATATTGAAGTTAACGTTCAAATTAGGAATATAAAATGTGGGGAACAAAATCTATCTCCTAATACAATAAAAGTCGAGTAAAAAACAACTAATTTTTTTTCTTACATAAAACTAATCATTAAAATAAAAAGATAAAAAAAAAGCTACAGCAAAACCGACAAAATGCTTATTTAGTCGATAATTAACATTGTTAAGTAAGAAAATAAAGATGCAAATTAAAATTAATTTATATTGTAAATAACTGATTAACAGCTTCTTACGTGTTAAAAAATTACATAATAATATTAAGAATCATTTTCTTACTTCACTTAATAGTTTCATTGCCTATAAAGACAAAAACCTTCCATTTCTGAAAGGTTTTTTGTCGAGAATAGTATACTCTTTTACAGGGCAAAAAAGGCGGTAATCTTTTTACATATTTCTTCTATACTGTCCACCTACTTCAAACAAAGCCGAAGTAATTTGTCCCAAAGAACAAACCTTTGTCGCTTCCATTAAATGTTCGAATAAGTTTTCGTTTTTAATGGCTGCTTCCTGAAGCGTATTTAAATGCTCATTTACCAAATCCTGATTGGCTTGATGTAAATGGCTCAACATATCAATTTGGTATTGCTTTTCTTCTTCCGTCGCACGAATTACTTCGGCTGGGATCACTGTTGGAGAACCTTTAGAACTCAAGAACGTATTCACTCCAATAATTGGAAATTCGCCAGTATGTTTCAAGGTTTCATAATACAAACTTTCTTCCTGAATTTTAGAACGTTGGTACATGGTTTCCATCGCACCAAGAACGCCGCCACGTTCCGTAATTCTGTCAAATTCCTGTAAAACTGCAGCTTCCACTAAATCGGTCAGTTCTTCTATAATGAAAGCTCCTTGAATTGGATTTTCGTTTTTAGCCAAACCTAATTCTTTATTAATAATCAATTGAATCGCCATCGCACGACGTACGGATTCTTCCGTAGGCGTAGTGATTGCCTCATCATAGGCATTGGTGTGCAATGAATTACAGTTATCATATATCGCATACAACGCTTGCAAAGTAGTACGAATATCATTAAAATCAATTTCCTGCGCGTGCAAAGAACGTCCCGAAGTCTGAATGTGGTATTTCAACATTTGAGCACGTTCGTTAGCTCCATATTTATTTTTCATGGCTTTCGCCCAAATTTTACGCGCTACACGACCAATAACAGCATATTCCGGATCTACTCCATTAGAAAAGAAGAACGATAAGTTGGGTCCAAAATCATTGATATTCATGCCTCGACTTAAGTAATATTCCACATAAGTGAAACCATTAGAAAGCGTGAAAGCCAATTGCGTAATAGGATTCGCTCCTGCTTCGGCAATGTGATACCCCGAAATAGAAACAGAATAGAAGTTTCTAACATTTTTGGTAATGAAATATTCCTGAACGTCACCCATCAATCGCAACGCAAATTCAGTAGAGAAAATACAGGTGTTTTGTGCTTGGTCTTCTTTCAAAATATCCGCTTGAACCGTTCCACGAACCTGAGATAAAGTTCTTGTTTTGATATCATTATACACCTCTAAAGATAAAACCTGATCTCCGGTAACACCCAAAAGCATCAAACCTAAACCGTTATTTCCTTCAGGTAAATCACCCTGATAATGCGGTCTTTCGACTCCTTTAGCTGCATATATTTTGTTGATTTTTGCTTCAACTTCTTTTTCAAGACCATTTTCTTTAATGTAAAACTCACATTGTTGGTCAATCGCCGCATTCATGAAAAAGCCTAATAGCATGGGTGCTGGACCATTGATAGTCATACTCACCGAAGTCATCGCATGAACCAAATCGAAACCGGAATATAATTTCTTGGCATCATCCAAGCAACAAATAGAAACACCGGCATTACCGATTTTCCCATAAATATCAGGACGTACATGAGGATCGTTTCCGTATAAAGTTACACTGTCAAAAGCCGTTGACAATCGTTTTGCAGGCAATCCCGCACTTACATAATGAAAACGTTTGTTGGTTCTTTCCGGTCCGCCTTCACCTGCAAACATACGAGAAGGATCTTCTCCTTCACGTTTGAAAGGATATAAACCAGCGGTAAACGGAAATTCTCCTGGAACATTTTCCTGTAAACACCAGCGTAAAATATCACCCCAAGCTTTGTACTTTGGCAATGCAATTTTCGGGATTTGAGAATGCGAAAGTGACTCTGTATGCGTAGCCATTTTTATTTCCCTATCACGAACTTTAAACGTATAAACTGGGTTCTTGTACTTGTTTACTTTTTCGTCCCAAGTCAAAATGATTTCCCAATTGTAGGGATCCAAATCCATTTTTACTTTATCGAATTGATTCAGTAAAAGATTCAAAAATATTTTGTTCTCAGCAGCACCCGGTTTTTCAGATTCTAAAACTGTTGG
>NZ_DATBVQ010000049.1:0-6265 GCF_036515215.1 Flavobacterium sp. | reverse complement strand
AGATCAGTCAAAAAGACCAGCGTCGCGAAACCAATCGTAAAAAAGTCTGCAATAGTAGAGCAGAAGAAAGAGGAGGAGGAGGAAGTAATTGAATCAACTTCAAGAACCGTCGTTTCAAATGACATAGTGGCTAATTATATTGCCCAATATAAAGATGTCGCCATGGGTAACATGAAAAATTATGGTATTCCCGCAAGTATCATTTTGGCCCAAGGGATATTGGAATCTGGAGCAGGAAAAGGCGATTTGGCAAATAGAGCCAACAATCATTTTGGGATAAAATGCCACGATTGGACAGGCGAAAGTGTAAGACACGACGATGACGCCAAACAAGAATGTTTTAGAAAATATAATGATCCATCCGAATCTTTTAATGATCACGCTTTATTCCTAACCGGAAGAGGCAGGTATTCCAGATTGTTCTCCTTGCCAAAAGACGATTACGAGGCTTGGGCGAAGGGACTGAGAAGTGCCGGTTATGCCACCGACCCAAGATATCCCCAGAAATTGATATCATACATTCAAAGGTACGATTTGGGTCGATTTGATTCCCAGGTTTTGGGGACGAACTATACACCTGTTGACAACCAACCCCAAGCTGTAAGAATAGTTAGCGTTGATAGTTATAACGGGGACATATATGTGGTTCAAAAAGGAGATACTCTATACTCCATTTCAAGAAAATTTAATGTAGTGGTTGATCAGTTAAAGAAGAAGAATAAGCTTTCGGCTAACACACTTTCCATTGGGCAAAGACTGATCGTAAATTAAGAAAGCAGGAAATCATTCAGTTATCAAAAATAAAACACCAAAAATTATACATGTTATATAAAAGAAGTAGTCAGCTTTTTGCTGAAGCGGAAAAGGTAATTCCAGGCGGCGTAAATTCGCCGGTTAGAGCATTCAAAGCAGTAGGGGGAACTCCCATTTTTGTACAACGTGCCAAAGGTGCCTATCTTTATGATGAAGATGGAAACCGACTAATAGATTACATCAATTCTTGGGGGCCAATGATTTTGGGCCATGCCTTTGAACCTGTCGTTGAGGCTGTGATAGAAAAGGCAAAACTAGGAACTTCTTTCGGAATGCCAACGGAGTTAGAGACTCAAATTGCCGCTTTGGCGGTTTCTATGGTGCCAAACATTGATAAAATCAGGTTTGTCAATTCAGGTACTGAAGCTTGTATGAGTGCCGTAAGATTGGCTCGAGGATTCACCAAAAAAGACAAAATAATAAAATTTGCAGGTTGTTACCACGGTCATTCCGATTCATTTTTGATTCAGGCCGGAAGCGGCGCCATTACTTTTGGTTCGCCAAATAGTCCGGGAGTAACTGAAGGAACAGCCAAAGACACTTTGTTGGCCACTTACAATGATTTAGATAATGTAAGGGCTTTAATCGATGCCAATAAAAACGAAATTGCAGCCATAATTGTAGAGCCCGTTGCGGGGAACATGGGTTGTATTCCGCCAAACAAAGGTTTCTTGGAAGGATTAAGACAACTTTGTACGGATAACGGTATACTGCTCATTTTCGATGAGGTTATGACAGGATTTCGCTTGGCGAGAGGCGGAGTTCAGGAATTATTGGGTGTTGACGCAGATATCGTTTGTTTCGGAAAAGTGATAGGTGGAGGCTTACCTGTAGGGGCTTTTGCCGCGCGTGCCGAGATAATGAATTATTTGGCGCCACTTGGGCCAGTTTACCAAGCGGGAACTTTGTCAGGAAACCCTTTGGCTATGGCCGCTGGATTGGCAATGCTACAAACATTAGATAATGACGCTGCCATTTTTCAGCGATTGGCTGATAAGACAGCTTACCTGCATGAAGGGATTGAAAAGGTTTTGAAAGCAAATAATGTTGTTTTTACAATCAACAGAATAGGTTCGATGATTTCCGTACATTTTGATGCTGCTCCAGTAGTTGACCTTAAGTCAGCAGGGAACGGAGACAACGAAACCTTCAAAAAATTCTTCCATGGATTATTGAAAGAAGGAATTTACATTGCGCCATCAGCATATGAAACTTGGTTTATAACAGATGCTCTTTCTTATGAAGATTTGGATTTTACCATTCAAGCGATAGACAAAGTTTCTAAAACTTTTTAGAACAAAAAAACTTCCGGCTTTCACCGGAAGTTTTTTTTTTATTTCTGCATCTCTTTTTTGGGATTCATTTTATCGCTTCTTCTTTCGTGCATTCTGTGCGATCTTCTTTTTTCATGTTTGGCTTTCATAGCATCCCACTTTTCATATTGCTCTGCCGATAGTATGTTTTTCATTTTAGCTTTCATCGCAATTTGCTCGTCCAGCATTTTACTTTTCATGGCAAAACGTTCATCTCTTGTCGGTTTTTCCGTGTTTTCTTTTCGGGCCTTCATCATTGCCTGACGTTTAGCACTTTTCTCTGCAATGATACTCGTCATTTGAGCTTGTTGTTTTGCTGACAAATCCAATTCCAATGTCATTTTTTTCAGCATCAACTCATTTCGTTGTTCAGGAGTGAATTTTTCCATGTCATTTCCATGCTGCCTTCTTTCCATTTTATCTCTTTCTTGCGCAAAGCCTGTCATTCCAACAACCAATAAAGCGGCGATAATTATTTTTTTCATTATTTATTGTTTTAAAGTTATAGGTATAAGACCTTGAAGTGTCCTAAAGGTTTAATCCTTAACAAAAGTTTACAATATCACTTAAACATAAGAGGTAAGATTAAAAAATGGGTTTTAGTATGACTGCAATCATATTTAATCACTTAATGTATTCGCAAATTTGTATAAGAAATTTAAAACCAAAATATTATGTACAAATTATCTTTTTTTATAGTAGCATTTTTAATGTTAACTTCTTGTGGTGACAAAAAGAAATCAAACGAAGATTTTTCGCCAAGTACTTCTTCAGAGGAAGGAATGCCGGCCGCCGAGACTGTAGATGCTTCAACTTATGATCCGAAACGAGGCGAAGGAAAATACACAACAGTAGAGTTAGGAGCTACATTAGACCAGGCAATGGCCGCTAAGGGAGAAAGCATTGCGAGTGTAAAATGCACTTCTTGTCACAAATTGACAGACGAAAAACTGGTTGGGCCAGGATGGAAAGGGGTTACATCCCGTCACGAACCGGCTTGGATCATGAATTTTATCACTAACCCGGACCCGATGATCAACAAAGATCCGAAGTTGCAGGCTCAACTGGAAATCTGTTTGGTTCGTATGCCAAATCAATCCCTTGCAGATGCTGACGCAAGAAGCTTGCTCGAATTCATGCGTAAAAATGACGGTGTGAAATAGTTTTTAAAACTAAGTTTAACATATATAAATATTATGAAAAATAAATTTGTAAAAGTAACTTTTGCCATTGTTTTGCTAACCTCTTTTTTATGGTCTTGTAAGCCGAAAACTTCCGAAGATGTGGTAAGTGGCGACGCGGCGCAAAAAACATATGTCGCGCCCGGAAAATACGATGAGTTCTATAATTTTGTGTCGGGTGGTTTTAACGGTCAAATGAGTGTTTATGGGCTGCCCAGCGGAAGGCTGTTAAAGGTGATTCCGATTTTTTCGGTAGATCCTGAAAGTGGTTATGGTTTTAGCGAAGAAACGAAGCCAATGTTGAATACCTCTCATGGGTTTATTCCTTGGGATGATCAACACCATTTGAATATGTCCCAAACTAACGGTGTAATTGACGGCCGTTGGATTTTTGCCAATGGACACAATACGCCCAGAATCGCCCGTGTTGATTTGAAAACATTCAAAACGGTAGAAATTATCGAGTTGCCTAATAGTGCGGGAAATCACCCTTCACCCTTTATCACAGAGAATACTGAATATGTGATTGCCGGAACCCGATTTAGTGTTCCGCCAGACAATGCTAACGGTGACGTTCCAATTAATACTTTCAAACAAAATTTCAAAACGCATATTAGTTTTGTTAAGGTTGGAAAAGAAGGTGAAATGGATATCGCGTTCCAAATTGAAACTCCAGGGATTAATTTTGACTTGAGCCATTCCGGTAAAGGAAAGTCTTCAGGTTGGTTTTTCTTTTCCTGTTACAATTCTGAGCAAGCGAATACTTTGTTAGAAGTGAACGCTTCTCAAAAAGACAAGGATTTCATCATGGCGTTGAACTGGAAAAAAGCGGAAGAATATGTCAAAGCCGGTAAAGGAAAATTAGTCGATACTAAATATGCCCATAATACATGGGATGAAAAAACGCACACGGCAAAGTCTGAAATTAAAACAAAAGTATTGATTCTGGATTCTAAAGAATTTAAAGACCTTTGTTATTTCATTCCTTGCCCGAAATCCCCTCACGGTTGTGATGTAGATCCCACGGGAGAATATATTGTCGGTAGTGGAAAATTGGCCGCTTTAATCCCGGTATTTAGCTTCACCAAAATTCAAGATGCTATTGCAAAAAAACAATTTGATGGGGAGTTTCAGGGAATTCCGGTTATTAAATATGAAGCTGCGTTACATGGAGAGGTCAAAAAACCAGGTTTAGGCCCATTGCATACGGAATTTGATGAAAAAGGAAACGCTTACACTACAATGTTCGTTTCTTCTGAAATAGTAAAATGGAATCTAAAATCATTAAAAGTGATAGACAGACAACCTACCTATTATTCTCCGGGACACCTTTGTATCCCAGGTGGAGATAGCCAAAAACCTTTCGGGAAATATTTGATTGCCTATAACAAAATAACGAAGGATAGGTACTTGCCAACAGGACCTGAACTTACGCAAAGCGCCCAGTTGTTTGATATCAGTGGTGAAAAAATGAAGCTTCTTTTGGATTTTCCAACCATTGGTGAGCCGCATTATGCTCAAGCGGTACCGGCGGATATAGTTAGAAATAACGGACAGTTAAAATTCTACAAAATTGAGGGTAATAATCACCCTTACGCAACCAAGGGAGAGAAAGAAGCAAAAGTAGTAAGAAAAGGAAATAGAGTCGATGTCTACATGACCTCAATGCGTTCTCACTTCTCACCTGATAATATTGAAGGTATAAAAATTGGAGATGAAGTCTATTTCCACGTCACAAACTTAGAACAAGATTGGGATGTGCCGCATGGATTTGCCGTAAAAGCTAATAAAAACGCAGAATTGCTGATCATGCCGGGCGAAACGTCCACCTTAAAATGGATTCCGGATAGAGTGGGAATTGTTCCATTCTATTGTACCGATTTCTGCAGTGCACTTCACCAGGAAATGCAAGGATATGTAAGAGTATCTCCGGCAGGAAGCAATGTCCCTATTACTTTTAGCTTGGGAACCAATATGCCCGCTAAATAATAATAACTTAAAATTCAAAAAGGGAACAAATAATCAATTTGTTCCCTTTTTTTTAAAAAAATCAACCATGAATAATTCAAAAATTTCAACGCTTTCAAAAGCTACACTTTTGTTGGTGATGGTCTTATTAATAGCCTCTATTTTTGTTCCCATGTGGAGAATAGAATTAACGGCACCCCAATATCCCGAAGGGTTATTGTTACAACTGCATGCTAACAAAATTGGTGGGGATGTTGATATCATCAACGGATTAAATCACTACATAGGCATGAAAACATTGCACAAAGAAGATTTTATAGAGTTCACCATATTGCCCTACATTATTGGATTTTTTGGTTTGTGTGCTTTGACGGTGGCACTGGTAGCCAAAAAAAAAGGACTCTATGCCTTGTTTACGTCTTTTATTCTGTTTGGAATTTTGGCAGCCGTGGATTTTTATAGATGGAATTATGAATATGGGCACAATCTTGATCCTAATGCGGCCATTAAAGTTCCCGGAATGTCCTATCAGCCGCCTCTATTGGGATACAAACAATTGCTGAATTTTGGAGCCTATTCCGTTCCTGATATCGGTGGATGGATGCTAATCGTTTCGGGTTTTTTACTTTTCTTGCTTGTTGTAAAGGAAAGCCATTTGTTGCAAAAATTGAGAAAACCCAAATCAGCCGCCGTTTTACTTTTTATGCTGTCCTTGTCTTTTTTGTCTTGCGCTAAAACCGAAGCAGTTCCTCTGAAATTAAACGTGGACAGTTGTGATTTCTGTAAAATGAATATTGCCGATGGTAAATACGGAGCGGAAATAATCACCCAAAAAGGGAGGGTGTATAAATTTGATGATATCATGTGTATGATAAATTACGGGAAAGAAAATCTCGACACAAATACAAAATCGTACTACGTAAACGACTATACCCAAGACAATGTTTTAATTCCTGCCGAAAGCGCTTTTTTTCTTTCCGGAGGTACGAT
>NZ_DATBVQ010000048.1:0-3129 GCF_036515215.1 Flavobacterium sp. | reverse complement strand
AATCTTACCGGCACTTTCTCCGGCAAAAGAGGAACGAATGATTTGGTTTATATCCGTTATATTTAAACCGTACAAGGCTATTTTACTGTAATCATATTTTACGGTTATTTGAGGTAAACCCGTTACTTTGTCAGCTTTTAAGTCTCCAATACCTTCAATATTGTTGACTTTAGCAATCAATTCTTTGGCTTTAGTATCTAAAATTTCTAAATCGTCTCCAAAAATTTTGATGGCAATATCACTTCGGCTTCCCGTCATTAATTCATTAAAACGCATTTGAATGGGTTGCGAAACTTCGATATTTGCACCAGGAATGGCTTCCATTTCCTCCTTCATTGCATTCGCCAAATCTTCCCAATTATCATAATCACCAGTCCATTCGCTTTTGTCTTTTAAAACAATAATCAAATCAGCACTTTCGATAGGCATCGGGTCAGTCGGAATTTCACCACTACCAATTTTTGAAACTATGGTTTTTATTTCCGGGAATTTCGCTTTTAGGATTTTTTCATATTCGGTAGTGGTTTTAACCATTTGCGAAAGCGAACTACCCGTCATAATAGTAGCATTAATAGCTAAATCACCTTCTTCGATTGTTGGTATAAATTCGCCTCCCATATTTTGGAAAACAATAATTGCAAAGACAAACATTCCTAAAGCAATTGCTAAAACTGCTTTCTTGAAACGCAAGGCGCTATCTAAAAATGGTGCATATATTTTTTCAAACCACGCCATCATTTTGTCACTAAAATTGGGTTTATGTTCGGTGTTTTTTGATAAAAACATCGCACTCATCATAGGTACGTAAGTAAGTGAAAGTACAAATGCTCCAATAACTGCAAAACCTACGGTCATGGCCATGGGTCTAAACATTTTTCCTTCCGTTCCTACTAATGCCAGTATAGGAAGATAAACGATTAAAATTATGATTTCACCAAAAGCGGCACTGTTTCGGATTTTTGAAGCAGATTTATATACTTCGCTATCCATTTCAGTTTGTGTTAAAGCCTTTTGCCTTTTGAGTTTTTGTAAATGGTGCATCGTGGCTTCGACTATAATTACCGCACCATCGACTATAATTCCAAAATCGATTGCCCCTAAACTCATCAGGTTTCCACTTACTCCAAAAGCATTCATTAAAATTACTGCAAAAAGCATGGACAATGGAATTACGGATGCGACAATTAATCCGGCCCGAAGATTTCCAAGAAATAATATCAGTACAAATATTACTATTAAAGCCCCTTCCAATAAGTTTTTGGTAACAGTTCCTATAGCACTATCTACTAATTTTCCTCTGTCGATAAAAGCTTCGGCAACAACACCTTCGGGTAGGGTTTTGTTGATTTGCTCCATTTTTTCTTTCACTCTATCAACAACGGCACTGGAGTTTTCTCCTTTAAGCATTAGTACCAATCCGCAAACAATTTCGCCTTTTCCATCTTTTGTTGAAGCTCCATAACGCAATGATATTCCTTCATTTACTGAAGCTACATCCCGAACCAAAACGGGTGATCCGTTTCTGTTTTTGACCACTATGTTTTCTAAATCTTTGATACCAGATGCCATACCGACACCACGAATGAAATAAGCATATTGATCTTTCTCGATATAAGCACCACCAGTGTTTTGATTGTTTTTTTCTAAAGCTTCAAAAATTTCAGTTATTGTTACTCCTAAACTATTTAAGGTATTAGGATTAACTGCAATTTCATATTGTTTTAGTTTTCCGCCCCAAGTGCTTACTTCGGCAACACCTTCAATACCTTGTAGTTGTGGAATAATAATCCAGTCCTGAATGGTTCGCAATTTGACTGCATCGTATTTGTCTTCATAGCCCTTTTTTGCATATACATCATATTGATATATTTCGCCAAGGCCTGTTGAAATTGGTGCTAATTCTGGTGAACCTGCATATTTTGGTATGTTTTCTTCGGCTTGTTTCAAGCGTTGAAAAATTTGTTCTCTTGCCCAATAAATATCTACATCATCTTTAAAAACTACTGTAACCACCGATAATCCAAATCGAGAAATACTTCGTAACTCGATGACTTTTGGAATGGTTTTTACAGCTTGTTCAAGCGGATAGGTAATTAATTGTTCTACTTCCTGACTGGCCAATGTAGGAGCAGTAGTAATGATCTGAACCTGATTGTTAGTTACATCAGGTAATGCATCAAGCGGCAAATTTTTAATGGAATAACTTCCCCATGCTATAAGTACGAGGGTAAATAAAAGTATAATGAACTTGTTCTTTATACTAAACTGTATGATTTTGTCTAACATTGAAAATATTATAATGAATTAGAAATTAGCAAATAGAATATTTGCCATTATTTGTGATAAGGTCACAACTTTCTAACCCGAATCCCAATAGCTATCGGGACGGGTATCATTATGCTATTTGAGGGGGTTGCCAAATACTTCCGAAGAAATTGGATGCAAAAATAGATTTATAGAATGGCTCTTTGGTTTTAATAACCGTAGAAATTAAAGGAAAATCGAAATTAATTGGAAAATGACTTAATATTTGCACTCCACAACAATTGCAAGAGCAGAAAGGAGAACACAAATCTTTTTCTTTATTGTGGGAATGGTTTTCTTTATAGGAGGAAAGTTCCTTTGATGTATGTACAAAACTATTTACTTCCAAATCAGCACAAGGCAAAAATGAAAGTGCTGTTAGATAAATTGATAGTATGAGGTTCATCCATTTCACTAATACAAAAGTAACAATAAAATTTATATGATTTAGGGATTAATTAATTTTTATTATTATATTTTTATTTAATACGAAATATTTATTTAGCTTTGTCTAAAATATAATTTATTCAAATGAAAACCACACACTTGTTTTTTGGAGTTATACCAATACTCTTAATCCTGTTATTTACATCTTGTGATGAAAGCTATACTGAAATTCCTGCTGATGATGAAGTTTTAGATGGAACCGTAGAAGGGCTCTCCCATGAAGAGTTAGCACGTTTCTTAAAAGGTGATGCGGCATTCAATGAGGTTTTTACCCGCGAAATAGGACTTGGTCCTACATTTGTTTCAACAAGCTGCATCAGTTGTCATGCTGGTGATGGTAAAGGTCATCCCTCTACCACACTTACCCGTTTTGGACAA
>NZ_DATBVQ010000047.1:0-21480 GCF_036515215.1 Flavobacterium sp. | reverse complement strand
GTAATGTTCCTAATTCCGTCAATGGAATTGATCGCTTTTTCTAGCGGTTCCGTTATTTGGGATTCGATAATGTCTGAATTGGCACCAGTGTAATTTGTCCGAATGGAAACCTGTGCTGGATCAATGGAAGGAAATTCCCGAACACCCAGGTAGGTATATCCTATAATCCCGAACAAAACAATTGTTAAGTTCATAACAATGGTCATTACGGGTCTTCTAATACTTAATGTAGATAAACTCATTTAAAATTTTGATTTTCTATTGCTATTATGAATCTGATCTGGAATTTATTTAACTGTCACCTTCACGGGTACATCATTTTTTAAGGACATAACGCCAGTCGTGATTACGGTATCACCAGCTTTCAATCCAGATAAAATCAATAAGGAGGCATCCGTTCTCGTTGCAGTTTCCACCATGATTTCTTTAGCTTTACCCATATCGGAAATAAAAACTTTTTTACCGTTTTGTATTGGAATTACAGCTTGACTAGGAACAACTATGGCATCTTTAATCACATCTAAAGGTAATTCCACATTTGCAAAAGTTCCCGGCAATAATTTACCGTCTTTATTATCAGCAATTGCGCGAACTTGTAATGTCCTTGTCGTGATTTCTATGGTTGGTTCAATGGCATAGACTGTGGCGGTATATGTATCAGTTGATCCCGCTACCGTAAAACGTATTGTAGTGTTTTTTTTAACTTGAGTTGCGTACTTCTCAGGTATGGAAAAAGTAATTTTTAGTTTTCCGATGTTCACCAAATTCGCCACTAAAACTGCCGGTGTGATATACGTTCCCTTTGAAATGGCGCGCAAACCGATTCTTCCTGAAAATGGGGCCCTTACCGCCGTTTTTGCAATTTGGGCCTTGATCAATTGACTTTGGGCACGGGTAGAAGCGTGTTCGGCTCTTGCCATATCATACTCCTCTTGGCTGATAGCTTCTTTTTGCAACAAAAGTCTTGCTCTTCTTTCGTTCTCGGATGCTAAACTTTCTTTAGTATTTGCTTGACTCAACTGCGCCCTTAACTCGCTGTCGTTAACCTTAAAGAGCAATTGTCCCTTGCTGACGTTACTTCCCTCTTGAAAATTAATGCTTTCCACTATTCCGGATACTTCTGAGCGAATTTCCACTTGCTCATTGGCCTCAATTGAACCAGAAAGCGATAAATTGTTGTCAAAGGTTTGCGGTTGTACCACAATTCCTGACAAGCGCATCGCTTTAGGCTTTCCATTTTTATCTTTACCGGCATTTGAATCGCCCTTGTTTTCAACAATTCGGTACGTGATAAAAGCGCCGAAACCGACAATCAGTAAAGTGTATATAAAGTGTTTCGTTTTCATGGTTATGGGGTAAAGTAGGATTAAGTATCTATAATTTTATGTTAAAAAAACAAATTTAGGTTTTAGAATTCGGAATACGCAAGACGTTAATTTTTATTTAACGTTTGTACATACAAATATTTTCGAACAACATGGACTAAAGCCTTATCCTTCCCTATTAAAGGCTTTTAACACTCTGTTCCCCCAGATTTGAATAACATCGTAGACACTTGACGATTGTAAACGTCCTAACTGGAAACAGATGGTTGGACCTTAAAAGTGGATAAAGGTTTAAAATGAAAGCAAAAAAAAATCCGTCGTATTGGAAAACATAAAATGCATTTTTTAGCGATTTATAATAAGCGGAAATTGTGTCCATAAAAAAAGAGAGCATTTGCTCTCTTTTTATTTTGCGGATATATTCTTGCTAATTGCAAATTAAACCTTCAATCTCATCCACAGCCACACCGGTTCCTTTCGCTGACCAGCCACCAGTAATCACATCTCCTGAATTAGATGAATTCCATATAATGTTGATTGTTATGGTTTCGCAGGCTTCAACGCTACCTTCGACAGTAACAACTCGATTTGAACTTCCTCCAGGAGTTTTTTGACTGGCGGTAAAATTTCCACCAACTACTGTAACCACTGCATCTGCACCAGTGAAGTTGGTAAGACCGCCCTGAATTTTCAAATCAGATATTGCTTCTTTTGAGGTAAAAGTGTATTCCGCTTCGCGAGAAGTTCCGCAAGAAATCGCTTTTCCTGTAAAGGTGTTGTCACATAGGTCAGTGCACAAGCCTACCAGATTGTAATTTACGTCAAAAACGCCCTGTGGGCCATTTCCTGAAACCTGTAGTTTTAAATTAACTGCATCACAAGCTTGCCAACCATCTGCTAGAGGATAAGAGTAGGTTCCCCATGTATACGGTTCCGCTTTAATTTCTGTCTCAACGTCATCTATCACAAGATCAGAAAAACCCTCTGTGCTTAATACTTGCAACACAAAGTGGGTTTTGGTATTGAAATATTTGATGTATATTGTTTTTGACTTGTCTGCTCCCCATGTAACGATCTGTTCGTCAGTTTTTTCAAAATAAATTTGACTGTCCTTTGCAATGCAATTGTCGTCACAATTTAGATAAGGATTTAAAACATAACCGGAACTCGGAATAACAACTGGAGTAACTGAAGTTTTTGTTGCCGTTAGCTTCCTAGCTGAGTTAGCTTCAGCATTAACATCCAGTGGTTCATTGCTGCAACTTACCACCGATATAGCAATCGCAAGGGTTAAAATAATTTTCTTCATTTGGAGTGATTTTTAGTTAATTACAAGATTATTCGCATTGATTTATAGCAAATATTAATATTATTTTTCAATCTTCATGTAGGATTAGTAATATAAACGATTAAGTTAAAATTTTAACGTTTAAATGCTTGTTTTTAGACCGTTAGTTGTGCATTCACCTTTAATTTAACAAAATAGATGGTGTATTTGTATTACAGCGGTCTAAAAAAGGCATATTCCGCAAGCGCGCTGTTATTTTAGCTGTGCCAGTCAGGGAGAGGTATTAAAACAGTAAGAGGAATGGGGATTGCGGTAGGTTTAACTGATGTAATTCCAGATGTTTTTCTTCTTGGTCAATTCGATGTACACCGCTCTTAGGGTAGCGTGTTCGGGTTTCTGGAGAGGTGCATCCTCTTTCAGTATTTTTAGGGCATGGTTTCTGGCTAAGGCCAAAATGTCCCTGTCGCGCACGATATCTGCAATCTGGAGGTTCAGCACGCCGCTTTGTTGGGTTCCCATCAGGTTTCCGGGACCACGAAGTTTGAGGTCGACTTCAGCGATTTCAAAACCGTCATTCGTGCCCACCATGGTTTCCATCCTTGTTTTACTGTCAGAGCTCAATTTGTGGCTCGTCATCAGGATGCAATAACTCTGGTCGGCGCCACGACCCACACGGCCGCGCAATTGGTGGAGTTGCGAAAGCCCAAAGCGTTCCGCACTTTCTATAATCATCACCGAGGCATTAGGTACATTAACGCCTACTTCAATAACCGTAGTTGCGACCATAATGTTGGTTTTACCTTCCGAAAAGCGTTTCATCTCCGCGTCTTTATCCGCGGGTTTCATCTTTCCGTGCAGTATGGAAATGGAATATTGAGGCAACGGGAAATCACGAGAAATGCTCTCGTAACCGTCCATTAAATCTTTGAAATCCATTTTCTCCGATTCCTGGATCAACGGATAGACAATGTAAATCTGCCGCCCGATGGCAATCTCGTCCCGAAGGAATTTCCAAACTTTAAGTCGGTTGGAGTCAAAACGATGCACGGTTTGGATGGGTTTTCTCCCCGGAGGCAATTCGTCAATCACTGAGATGTCGAGATCGCCATACAAGCTCATCGCCAGTGTTCTTGGAATGGGCGTTGCCGTCATCACCAGAACGTGCGGCGGAATCGTGTTCTTTTTCCACAGTTTGGAACGTTGCTCGACACCAAAACGGTGTTGCTCGTCAATGACCGCCAGTCCCAAATTATTGAATTTCACCTTGTCTTCCAGCAGGGCATGTGTTCCGATAAGGATTTGCAAGCTTCCGTCCTCCAGTTCTTCATGTATGATTCTTCGTGCTGCAGTTTTACTTGAGCCAGTCAGTAGTTTGATGTTTATGTTCAGCTCATTAGCGAGTTCTGACAATCCGATAAAGTGCTGGTTTGCCAGGATTTCCGTGGGCGCCATAAGACAGGCCTGAAAGCCATTATCGATCGCGAGTAACATGCTCATAAAAGCCACGATGGTTTTTCCCGAACCCACATCGCCCTGAAGCAATCGGTTCATTTGGGCATTGGTGCCCATGTCTGTCCGTATTTCTTTTATAACCCTTTTTTGTGCGCCAGTGAGTTCAAAAGGCAAGTGGTTTTGGTAAAATTCATTGAAATTTTCGCCCACTTTCGTGAAAGGATGACCTTTTATCTTGTGTTTCTGAACGAGGTTTTTAGTGATCAGCTGCAACTGGATAAAGAACAATTCCTCAAAAACCAAACGGAATTTGGCTTTAGCCAAGGCCTCCGCACTTTTGGGAAAATGGATGTTGAAAAGAGCAGCTTTTTTCGGAATCAGCTGCAATTCGGCAATCAGGTAATCGGGCAGGGTTTCGGTAAACAAGTTTTGCGTTTCCAGGAACAGCTGCTGCATCATTTTGTTGACCACCCGATTTGAAATCCCTCGGTTGGTCAGGGTTTCAGTAGAAGGATAAACGGGTTGCATGGCGGAACGCAAACTCTGTTCGTGTTCGCTCAGCAACTCGATTTCAGGATGCGACATGTTGTAGGTTCCGTTAAAGGAAGTGCATTTCCCGAAAATCACGCTGACTTCGTTTATTTTTAAGGATTCACGAATCCACTTGTGTCCCTGAAACCAAACCAGTTCCATCTGTCCCGTATCATCGACAAATGTGGCGACCAGGCGTTTTCTACCTTTACCGAACTCCACCGTTTTGACATTGATGATCTTGCCGATAATCTGAACCTCGGCCACATTATTTTGCAACTCGTTGATTTTGTAATAACGGGTACGGTCAATATAACGGTTGGGGTAAAAATTGATCAAGTCCTTGTACTTATGTATCCCCAATTCCTTGCGCAGCAATTCGCCCCGACTGGGACCAACGCCTTTCAAGTATTCAATGGGAGTAAGCAGTGGGTTGTTCATTATGATTTATTGGACAAGGATGACACGGATTTGCAAAAGCAAAAACGCAGATTAAAACGGATTTTTATTTTGATGAAGCGAAGATAGTTTTTTGTTTGGCAATTTGGAAACGAGATTGTTTGAAAGTTATGTAAGAAAAAGAAGTATATTTGAGTTTAATTTTTAATTTATAAAATGAATAAATTTTCAATAATACTTGGGTTTTGCTTGATTTTCAGCTATGGGTTTTCGCAATCGTCATTAAAAAACGAAAATATAAAACAATTATTAGAGTTAACAGGTTCTGGGAGAATTGGTACACAAGTAGCACAAAATATAATTTCTAGTTTTAAAACATCATTTCCCAACGTTCCTGAGGAATATTGGGATAATTGCATGAAAGAAATGGATGCAGATGCTATAATAAGTTTAATAATACCTATATATGATAAGTACTATTCAGATGAAGAAATCCAACAATTAACAGCATTTTATCAATCAGAAATTGGAAAAAAAATCATTAAAACCATGCCAATTATAGTAAAAGAATCCATGGAAGTTGGTAAAACTTGGGGAATGCAAATAGGTGAAAAAGTGATGAATGATTTGGAGGAAAAAGGATTTGTAAAAAAACAAGAAAATTATAAAAACAATATTGAATGAAAAAAACACTATTACTCTTAGCATTTTTGTTTGTTTTAAATGCTTTCTCGCAAGAAAAAAAAATGTGGGCGAAATCAATTATTAATCAAAAAGCACCAAAAATCACCGTTGAAGAATGGCTTTCTGATAAGCCTAATACAAAAGGAAAATTTGTATTAATAGATTTTTGGGCGACTTGGTGTGGCCCATGTAAAAGAGCAATTCCAGAATTAAACAAGTTTAAAACAGAATTTGAAAATGATCTAGTAGTAATAGGTATTAGCGATGAAACAAAAGAGGAAGTAAATAAACTTATTAATCCTAAAATTGAGTATTATAGCGCAATTGATACCAATAGAAAAATGTATAATTTTCTAGAGATATCTGCTATTCCACATTGTATTTTAATAGATCCTGATGGAATTATACGTTGGGAAGGTTATCCAATATTAAGAGGATATGAGCTAACATCTGAAGTTATAAAAGAAATTATTGAGAAATATAAACAATAAAATATTAAATTTAAAACTCACTTCACAAGAACCATTAATATGAATAAAACAACTATTCTATTTATTTTTTTGATCTCAATTTCCGTTTACGGTCAGGATTTTGAAGGTAGAATTGAATATAAATTATCATATTATCAAAAGGATAGTAAAGCGCTTATTGATTCTCCTGAAATTATAAAATTACTGGGAGATACATCTATATTTATAAGCAAGAAAGGATTTTACAAACAAATTACGAACTCTGAATATATGGCTTTTCAACTTTATGACCCTGAAGAAAATAGATTGTACTTTAAGAGCGAAATAGAATCAGATACTTTATTTTATATAGTCGGATCAAAAATAAAAAACACGAAGTTTGAGTATGAAATTATTAAAAACGCCGATATTATCTTGGGACATGTCTGTGATAAATTAAGTGTTAGGGACACTATAGGACAACAAGACTATTATTTTGCAAATGATTTAAAAGTAAGTCCAGAATATTTTCAAAATTTTACCGCTTTTAATAAAAATAAAATTACTGATATTATGAAATCGGTATTTCTTAGAGTTGATTATTCCTTTATTACTTTTATTGCAAGAATGGAAGCTATTACTATTTTGGAAACTAAAGAAAAAGATGAAGACTTTGTTTTACCTCCACATAAAATTTTAATCGAAATGTGATTTTGTGTATTGAAATTTATTCGATTTTCTAACAAAGGAATTTAGGATTGTCTAATCAATAGGTGGTAGCTATTTCTTTGAAATACAGATTGAAGTAGCTTTCAAACAAATAAAAAAAAGGCGCAAAATTTAAAGAGCTTATTTTTCAATCAATATTCTAATTTTTTACATTTTTGCAAAAGCAAAAAACAGATTTAGACAATTAAAAACAAAACGATGATATTCTATAAAATTGAAAATTATGGGCTTTAAAAAAACACAGTAAAAAAAAACAAAAAAATAAATTTATGAAAAACGTATGTTCAAATTGTGAGGCAGAAAATGAAATGAGTTCAAAGTATTGTTCCATTTGTGGCTACAAATTGCCAATTGTTGAAAATCATAATATAGAAATTGAAATTGAACAGAAAAAAATAAGCAAACCAGTGAAAAAATGGAACTGGAAAGCAGCTTTAGGTTTCATAGTTGCTTTCATTGCCATGTTTTTTATTACGCAATCTTTTTTCAAACCATCAATAGATAGGCAACTTGTGCAGATTGCAAACGAATTGAACAAAAATTGCCCAATGAATGTTGATCAGTATACCACTTTAAAAAATGCTGTTCCATTGCCAAATAGCACCTTACAATATAATTATACCTTAGTCGAAGTGACAAAAGCAGAAATAGAAATTGACACGGTAAAGAAATATGTTTTTCCGGGACTTTTAGAAAATGCGAAAAGCAGCCCGCAAATGAAATATTTCAGGGATAATAAAGTTACTTTGAATTACAGTTACACGGATAAAAATGGAGTTTTTGTAACGGAGTATACTATAAGCCCTGAAATGTATGAATAGAAAGAAAGCGTGTCAGGTTTTGTAATTGAAATAAAAGGGATTCCCAGTTGGCTGAAGTTAACGAATTCGATTTTTAAACTTGAGATCCATAACTTTATTTTCAAATTTAATAAAATTGTAAATTATACCACAAACGCAATACCTTTGGAATAATTAATAAAAGCTTAAAAAAATGACAACTCATCTCGCACTCCTTCGTGGCATCAATGTTTCCGGACACAACATGATGAAAATGGACCTATTGAAAACGACCTTGGAGAAAATTGGATTCACAAACGTGGAAACCTATATTCAGTCAGGAAATGTTTTCGTGGATACCGAGGAAGAAAATGCCGCCAAAGTGGGGTTTATAATCAAGCAGGAAATTTTTAAAGTCTTTGGCCATGATGTGCCTACAATCATTTTGGGTATAGTTGACTTACAAAAATGTTTTACGAACAACCCTTTTTTGAAAGAAAAAGAATTGGACATAAAAAAAATATATGTTGCCTTCGTTTCGAAAGAGTTGCGCTCTGAAAACATGAATGATTTGAAGATTAGCCAGTTCAAACCTGATGAAGCCCAAATAGACGGAAACAGGATTTTTATAAAGTATGCTGTGGGAGCCGGGAAAACGAGACTGGACCAGAAATACATTGAGAAAAAACTGAATCTCACCGCAACGATCAGGAACTGGAATACGGTGACGCAGTTGCTGAAAATGTACGAGGAGCGATAAATGAATTGAATGGCGGCAAGATTTGCCACGAAATAGGGTCTTTTAGTAAATCTAAACGCTAAAAAAATGAAAAAATCAAATGTCCTTTGTGCTTTGCTGGTGCTTTTTTGTTCTTGTTCCAGTGACAACTTAGAATCAATTTCAACGGATTATCAAGGCAAATGGGAATTGTATAAAATGTCTGGAAGGATTGCAGACTCCGAAACCATGGGGACTGCAATGGAATGGCAAGAATATTACTCCTTCAATCCTGATGGCAGTTTCATCAAATCCAGAACCAGGAACGGTATTAAAACAGAAATATCGGGCAGCTATACGATTTCGAGGCTGCAAGACGAATCTTTTTTTGAGTTGAGCTACAAGACTGATAGTGAAATTATAGGTGGTTGCTACGGTAACAACAAGGAAGAACTTCATATTCTTCCTAACGCTACATTGTCAAGTACGTGGAAAAACTGTGACGGTCCCGGACTGGAATATAAAAAATCGAACTAAGAGCCCTTAAACGGCAATATTCATAATGACTCTTTCATGTTAATCTAAAAGTAAAAAATATGTCTTTAAAACTTTCCTTTATTATCAGCCTATTATTTGCTTCATTTGCAATAGCACAAACCGGAGCACCCACAGATTATTTGTCTTCCCAATTCCATAAGGAAAGAAGGGATGCGCTCCGCAACAAAATGCCCAATAATAGCGTGGCGGTGTTTTTTGGGAATCCCGTTCGCAACCGTGCCAATGATGTAGATTATGTATACCATCAGGATCCCGACTTTTATTACCTAACGGGATATAAAGAGCCCAATTCAGTTTTAGTTGTTTTTTCAAACAACCAAACGAATAAAGAGGGGAAGACCTACAACGAAATATTATATGTCCAAGAGAAAAATCCGCAAGCGGAGCAATGGACCGGAATGCGTTTGGGTATAGAAGGAGCCAAAAAGGATTTGGGTTTTGAGGTCGCCTTAAACGGGAAAGACTTTTTGAACTCGGGCATTGATTACTCCAGTTTTTCTGCCGTGCATTTCAAGAATTTCAATGATGATTATAGAAATTCAAAGCGTGATGGCGCCGATTTGTTCAAATTGGTAGCCGCTTTTAAAACGCAAATTGGATACGACCAAAAGGAAACGCCACAAATGGATTCAAAAATACAAAAGGAGTTGAATCTTAAAAAAAACCTCACCACCAAGAAATCGATTCTGGACACCAAATCCATTAACACTTATATGGCCAGTTTGCGGGAGAAAAAGACCAAGGAAGAAATGGTGCTGCTTACCAAAGCGGTTCGCATCTCGGCCATGGGACAACGCGAAATCATGAAAGCGATGCATCCCGGAATGTCAGAAACCGAAATTCAGGGCGTTCATGAGTTTGTCTATAAAAAGTACGGCAGCGAGTTTGAAGGCTATCCTTCCATCGTTGGGGCCGGGAACAACGGTTGCGTATTGCATTATATCGAAAATAGTAAAACGACAGTGGATAACGAATTGGTTTTGATGGATTTAGGCGCGGAATACCACGGTTATACTGCCGATGTGACTCGCACCATTCCTGCAAACGGTAAATTTTCCCCAGAGCAAAAATTGATATATGATTTGGTTTATCAAGCACAAGAAGCCGGAATAGAAGCAGCAAAAATTGGAAGAACTTTTAAATCCACTGATGTAATTGCTCGTAAAGTAATCTATGACGGTTTAATAAAATTGGGAATTGCTGATTCTGATGAGGAAGCCGCAAAATTTTTCCCACATGGGTTGGGGCACCATATAGGATTGGACGTTCATGATCCAGGTTTATACAATTTGATAGAAGCTAATATGGTCATCACGATAGAACCGGGAATTTATATTCCTAAAGGAAGCGATTGCGATGAAAAATGGTGGGGAATTGCCGTGCGTATCGAAGATGACATTTTGATTACGGCAAACGGCCCGGTAAATTTATCTGCAGAAGCACCGAGAAAATCATCGGAAATTGAAGCGCTGATGAAAGAAAAAAGTGTTTTAGATGCTTTTTTATTGCCCAATTTAGATTAATGTTTTATTTTTAGAATATAAAAAAAGCTCCGAAATTATCGTTTCGGAGCTTTTTGTTTATTATGTGTTAATTAAGTCACAGTACCAAAACCCATAATCAAACGCATCGGAGGCGCTGGTGTCACAAGCTGTATCTGATGAATCTTCTTTTTCGTGTCTTTCGTATTTTCGGTATACGATTTCTCCAATTTCAAAATCAATCGGTTTGGAGAAGATTGGGCCGTCATAGGTAAAGGTATGAAACTCCCCGTTTTCGCCGCATACATCCACGTTTTCAGGCAAATCATTGATGAAATCCTGATCAATCACCCGACCCACAAAGCTTTTGTCGAGATACCGCTCGTTTACGCACACTACGATCGTTTTAAAGCCAAGAGCGATGAATTCTTGTATCAAATCCAATGTTGGCACTTTCCATAGCGGAAAAACGCCCTCAAAGCCTATTTTGGCCAGTTTGTCTTCGCGGTACTTACGCAAATCTTCCAGGAAGATGTCGCCGAAAACGGAATGTGTTACTCCCTGCTCTTTGAGTTTGCCCAACGTTTTATTCATGACTTCCTCGTAGACTTCCATCGTGGGCATTTCGGGGATTTGCATAATCTCCAGCGGCAGCCCGATGCATTTTGCTTGTTGCTGAAGCAATTCTATTCTAACGCCGTGCATCGAGACGCGTTGAAACTGTTGGTTGACACTAGTAAGCAAACAGCTGATTTCAAACTCGGGATCTTGTAAAATTTTATATAGCGCTAAAGCAGAATCTTTTCCGCTGCTCCAGTTAAATAAGGCTTTCTTTTTCAATGTAATTGTGTTGTTTTTTCTCGAGGCAAACTTACAAAATATGTTCAGTTTGTTTACGAAACCTTTGTAACTTTGAAAAATTGACACCTTATATTTTTAAGAATGAAATACTTTTTATTATTTATTTCCTCATTTGCGATCGCACAACAAACTCAATCAGTAGATTTCAAATCGGGTAATGGCCGAATAACAATTAATGCTGCCGAAAAATCAGTTTCAGGTTCCGTTAGTTATTGGTTTGAAGTATTAAAACCGATCGACACCATTAAAATTGATGCGCAAAACATGGAGTTTTCTGAAGTGGAACTAAATCAAAAAGAGTTGCATTTCAGCACGGATGGCAAACAGCTTTTATTAATTTATCCTTTCAAAAAAGGAAAAAACAATGTCAGCTTCAATTACATGGCGAAACCTAAACAAACGATGTATTTCGTGGGCTCAGAAGAAAAAGACAATTTGCAAATCTGGACGCAGGGGCAAGGGAAATACACCAGCAACTGGTTTCCGAGTTTTGATGACGTTAACGAAAAAGTGATTTTCAACATGGAAGTTGTTTACGATGCTAAATATGATGTAGTTTCAAATGGAGTATTGAAACAAAAAGTGGTAGCTGATGAGGTCGCTTATTGGAAATATGAAATGGAAAAACCAATGAGTTCTTATTTGCTGATGGTTGCCATCGGAAAATATGACATACACGTGCAAAAATCAAAGTGTGGAACCCCGTTGGAACTGTATTTGGAAAACAAAGACGCCGTCAAATTTGAACCCACCTACCGTTATTCGTCACAAATATTTGATTTTTTGGAAAAAGAAATAGGAGTGAAGTACCCTTGGGAAGTATACAAACAAATTCCGGTTCGGGATTTCTTGTACGCGGGAATGGAAAACACTTCGGCAACGCTATTTGCCAGCAGGTATATCGTGGATTCGACGGGCTTTGAGGATCGCAATTACACTAATGTCAATGCGCACGAATTAGCCCACCAATGGTTTGGCAACTTAATCACCGCAGAGAGCGGGAAACACCATTGGCTGCAGGAAGGTTTCGCTACTTATTACGCCTTGTTGGCGGAACGCGAAATTTACGGTGATGATTATTTTTATTCAAAATTATACCAATCGGCACAACAGATAAAATACGCTTCGAGAACTGATTCGATTCCGGTTTTGAATGCCAAAGCCAGTTCGTTGAGCTTTTATCAAAAAGGGGCTTGGGCGCTATTTGTATTGCATGACGCATTAGGGGATACGGCATTTAAAAAAGCGGTACGCAGTTATTTGAAAAAGTATGCGTTTCAAAACGTGACAACAGAAAACTTCTTTGATGAAATCAAGAAGGTGTCGGATTACGACTTGGACAAATTCAGTAAAGCGTGGCTTGAGTCAACGGAATTTAACGACCAAACAGCCAGCGCCTTACTGGTTAAAAACAAAATGATTCGGTTGTTGTTTGAGGTGGAGAAATTGAAGAAAAAACCGTTGGCTGAAAAGGACGTTTTCTTCGAAAAAGTAATGCAAGCGGATGCTTATTTTACGGTTAAAGAGGCTATTATTGACCAACTAAAAAACGAAAATTTTGCAGCCAAGAAACAATTGTTGCATTTTGCCTTGGCGACAAATGATGTACAAGTGCGGCAGGAAGTGGCTGGCTCATTAGCTGATATTCCAGAAGATTTCAGGGAAGAATACGAGACGCTGTTGAACGATAAGTCATATCAAACACAAGAAACGGCCCTGTATAATTTGTGGAACAATTTTCCCGAATTTAGGGTTAAATATCTAGAAGAATCCAAAAATTGGATTGGCTTCAACGATTATAATCTAAGGACGTTATGGCTGTCATTGGCCTTGTCGACGCCAGATTATTCAACAAACAATGGCGCTTTAATTGAGGAATTGATCAATTATTCGTCCATCAATTACGAGGCTATCACAAGACAAAACGCCTTGACGAAACTCATCGCTTTTCAGTTAGTAAACGATACGGTTTTGCGAAATCTGGTCGGAGCCACAACGCATCATATGTGGCAGTTTTCTAAATTTGGAAGAGACAACATTCGGGTTCTATTGAAAAATTCCGAAATGAGAACTTCCTTTGAGCACATTTTACCTGATTTGAATGAAAAGGAGCAGTTTCAATTGGATCGGCTGTTGAAAGAATAACGGTCTACCACAATTGGCCTACTTCGTTTTTTATAAAGGCAAGTGCTGCGCTGCTCGGAGATGGTTTTTCCAATAAATCACTGATAATAACTTCCCGCAGGCTATTGGCATCGGTCACTTTTTCATTTTTTGCCGCCAAACGAACCATTTGTATGGTCGCATTTTTGGCCGTTACAATAATGGACCAGCATTCATCTGAGATGTAGATCTGTTGTGTCATATTATGCTCAAACTCCTGCTCGATCTGGGCGATTACAAAATTTCGGTATTCGTTTTTGTCCTCGGAAAGAGGTGTGATTCTAACCAACAATTGAGAAGGATTGATGCGTTCCATGAATAAAGCCATTCTTTCGTATGCCTGTAATCGCAGCGGTAAAGTTGCTGCCTGATTGTCTTTTTGAAGCAACCATCGTCTCGTGTTTTGTTGGTCTTTAAAATGGGAATTGAATAGTAAATAAGCGACAGCTCCAGTTATTAGTGAAGGAAGCGTATAGGCGATTATTTCTGTTATAGTGGTTGAATCCATTGCGATATAAATTTTGAGTAGCAAAAATATGCTTTTTGATGAGAAATCCACTTCGATTGTATTGTAATAAATAAATGGAATGGTATTTTTACGAATTATATTGGGGAATGTGGTTCATTTTTGAGTTTATCGGTTTTAATTTTTTTCGAACAGTCAATGGAGTCTTATATCATTATTTTGCTTTGCGTAGCGGCTTTCGGGGCCGGATTTATTGATGCCATCGTGGGCGGCGGCGGACTGATCCAAACGCCGGCCGGGCTTATTTTACTGCCTAATCTGCCTGTTTCGACCGTTATCGGTACTTTGAAAATCCCCGCCTTCAGCGGAACCTCCTTTGCTGCCTATCAATACCTCAAAAAGGTAACCATGAATTGGAAGCTATTGCTAATTATGATGGTCTTGGCTTTGCCTTCCGCTTTTTTGGGCTCGACTTTGTTGACCTATATGAGCAACGATTTCATGAAACCCTTATTGCTTTTTATCCTTTCGCTTTTGGCGATATATACCTACGCCAAGAAAAATTTTGGACAGCATGTCGAGAAAAACATTTCTGAAAGAACCCAAATTTTCAACGCTATCGGTATCAGTTTCATTGTTGGTTTTTATGACGGTTTTATTGGTCCTGGCACTGGAAGTTTCTTGGTCGTCGCTTTCATCGCCTTGATGGGCTTTGACTTCTTGCACGCTTCCGCAAATGCCAAAATGGTGAATCTGGCGACTAATTTTGGGTCGATATGCCTATTTGTTTTAAAAGGAAAGATTATATGGGCAATAGCGGTTCCCATGGCGGTTTGCAATGCCATTGGCGGGTTTGTTGGGGCAAAATTGGCCATTTCGAAGGGGAATAATTTTATTCGGATTTTCTTTTTGGTTGTCGTGGTGGGGACCTTGCTTCGGTTTGCCTATGATGTTTTTTGGAACAAATGATTTTATTTGAAAAGTATTACCATTTCCTGACTTTTTTCCTAAAAGTGCGTTTTTAAAACTTTTATCACATCGAACTTTATTAACTCTTAAATTCTTATTTTTGCATAAATAGAAAATTCCCATGCAGAAATACATTGCCCAACTTAACGAAGCACAACGCGAACCCGTATTACAGAAAGACGGGCCAATGATTATTATAGCTGGTGCCGGTTCAGGAAAAACACGTGTGTTGACTATACGAATTGCCTATTTGATGCACCAGGGAGTGGACGCGTTCAACATTTTATCACTAACCTTTACCAATAAGGCAGCGCGTGAAATGAAAAAGCGTATTTCGGACATTGTGGGTTCCAGTGAAGCCAAAAACCTATGGATGGGAACTTTTCACTCGGTTTTTGCCAGAATTCTGCGTTCCGAAGCGTCTCTTTTGGGCTATCCCTCAAATTTCACCATTTATGATTCTCAGGATTCCCTTCGCGCTATTTCTGGAATCATCAAGGAAATGCAGTTGGACAGGGATGTCTATAAGCCCAAGCAGGTATTGAGCAGAATTTCGAATTTTAAAAATAGTCTGATTACCGTAAAAGCCTATTTTAACGATCCTGATTTGCAGGAAGCGGATGCCATGTCCAAAAAGCCTCGTATGGGTGAACTGTACCAGAAATATGTAGAAAGATGTTTCAAGTCGGGCGCGATGGATTTTGACGATTTGTTGCTTAAAACCAATGAATTGTTGACCCGTTTTCCGGAGGTGTTGGCGAAATACCAAAACCGTTTTCGTTATATTTTGGTGGATGAGTACCAGGATACCAATCACTCACAATATTTGATTGTTAGGGCCTTATCCGATAAGTTCCAGAATATATGCGTGGTGGGGGATGATGCGCAAAGTATCTATGCCTTCCGTGGCGCCAATATCAATAACATCCTGAATTTCCAAAAGGATTATGAGGGCGTGAAAACATTTAGACTCGAGCAAAATTATCGCTCGACAAAAAATATCGTCGAAGCGGCCAACACCATTATCGACAAAAACAAAACCAAACTGGACAAAATTGTCTGGACTGCCAATGATTTCGGTCCAAAGATAAAAGTGCACCGCAGCATGACCGATGCCGAAGAGGGACGTTTTGTTGCCAGTACCATTTTCGAACAAAAGATGCAAAACCAAATGAACAATGGTCAATTTGCGATTCTATACCGCACCAACGCGCAATCGCGCTCGATGGAGGACGCGCTGAGGAAGCGTGACATTCCGTATCGAATTTACGGAGGCTTGTCCTTTTATCAAAGGAAAGAAATCAAGGATGTACTGTGTTATTTGCGATTGGTTATCAATCCAAAAGATGAGGAAGCATTGATGCGAGTTATTAATTACCCTGCTCGGGGTATTGGTAATACCACTATCGAAAAATTATTGGTTGCCGCCAATCATTACAAGCGTTCTATCTTTGAGGTAATGCAAAATATTGACAAAATTGACTTGAAATTGAATTCTGGAACCAAACAAAAGCTCCTTGATTTTGTTACCATGATCCAGAGTTTTCAGGTGATAAACGAAAACCAGGATGCTTTTTATATAACGGATCACGTTTCCAAGAAAACGGGCTTGGTACAGGAACTTAAGAAAGATGCCACTCCCGAGGGAATGGCCAAAGTTCAAAACATAGAAGAGTTGTTAAACGGTATCAAGGATTTTACCGAAGGCCAAAAAGAAATTGACGGAGCGCGAGGCGCCTTATCAGAATTTATGGAAGATGTGGCATTGGCAACGGACTTAGACAAAGACACCAGCGATGAAGACCGCGTGGCTTTGATGACGATCCACTTGGCCAAAGGGCTGGAATTTCCTCATGTTTTCGTGGTGGGTATGGAAGAGGATTTGTTTCCTTCCGCGATGAGCATGAGTACGAGAAGCGAATTGGAGGAAGAGCGACGACTGTTTTATGTTGCTTTGACGCGTGCGGAGCATCAGGCTTATTTGACGTATGCGCAATCCCGTTACCGCTGGGGTAAATTGACCGATAGCGAACCTTCCCGTTTTATTGAGGAGATTGACCCGCAATATCTGGAATATCTTACGCCCGCAGAAAATAATTACCGCTACAAACCGATGATTGACAGCGACATTTTTGGCGATGTCGATAAATCAAAATTGCGTCTGGCAAAACCGGCCAATGGCACGCCACCAAAACATAGCGTTAATGGTGAGCCAAAATCGGATATAAATGTGCGGAAATTGAAGCCTATATCGGAGAAATCTTCTTCGGGAAATGCTAATTTATTTGATAATCAACTGGTAGCCGGAAATGTAGTGATGCATGAACGCTTCGGTAAAGGACAGGTGCTGAACCTGGAAGGAGGAGGCGCGGATAAGAAAGCTGAAATCAAATTTGAAGTTGGCGGAATCAAGAAATTATTGTTGCGTTTTGCAAAGTTGGATATTATCGGGTAAAAAAAGTTTAAAGTTTAAGGTTTTAAGTTGTTGCAAAACTACAAAACCTGAAATTTTAAACCTGAAACTTTAAACTAAAAAATATGGCTCAATTTATTAAAATATATCCTGACAAGCCCAGTGAGGCTGCTATTGCCAAAGTGGTAAAGGTGCTGAAAGACGGCGGTTTGGTTATTTACCCAACTGATACAGTTTACGGATTGGGATGCGACATCACAAATACAAAGGCTTTGGAACGTATTGCCAAAATAAAGGGAATAAAGCTCGATAAGGCCAATTTTTCGTTTGTTTGCCATGATTTGAGCAACATATCCGATTACGTTAAGCAAATTGATACCGCCACTTTTAAAATATTGAAAAGAGCCTTGCCGGGGCCTTACACTTTTATTTTGCCGGGAAATAACAGTTTGCCTAAGGAATTCAAGAAAAAAACAACAGTGGGAATACGTGTACCGGATAATTCCATTGCATTAGAGATTGTACGACAATTAGGAAACCCAATCGTTTCGACCTCGATCCACGATGACGATGATGTAATAGAATATACAACTGATCCGGAGTTGATTTTCGAGAAATGGCAGAACCTTGTTGATATGGTTATAGATGGCGGTTACGGCGATAATGTGGGTTCAACCATTATTGATTTATCGGGAGACGAACCTGAAGTAATAAGAGAAGGTAAAGGAAGTCTGGACATTCTTTAGAAAGTGCTTAGTATTCAATATAAAACAAAAAAAACGTCTCGAATATCGAGACGTTTTTATTTATATCAAAATGAAGTTAAAAACTATTGTTTTTGTTTTTTCATTTCTTTTTCAATCATATCGTAGAATTGATCGATTTTAGGCAATACAACAATACGAGTTCTTCTGTTACGAGCTCTGTTTTCAGCAGAATCATTCGCAACTAAAGGAATGTAAGAACTTCTTCCCGCAGCTATCAATTGCGCCGGATTCACTTTCAATTCATTTGTCAATACTCTAATGATAGAAGTAGAACGTTTCACACTTAAATCCCAGTTGTCAAGTAAAACACCGTTTCCAATGTAAGGAACGCTATCAGTATGTCCTTCAACCATACATTCAAAATCAGGCTTGTCGTTAACCACTTTAGCCACTTTAGCTAAAACACCTTTTGCTTTGTCAGAAACAACGTAGCTTCCTGTTTTGAATAACAACTTATCAGCGATTGAGATAAATACAACTCCTTTTTCAACATTAATTTCAATATCCGGATCATTAAATCCTACTGAACTTTTTAAACTAGTTACTAAAGCAAGTGTAACACTGTCTTTTTTAGTTAATGCATCTTGCATTCTAGTAATTTTCAAATCTTTCTCTTTGATTGATTCTAATGCTTTTTCTATATTATCGGCACCTTTGGAAGTCAAGATAGTCATGTCTTTGGAAGTGTTGATAAGAGTCTGGTTATGCTCTTTTAAACCTTCTACCGCAGCGGTAAGGCCTGCTTTCTCTTCTAAACATGAGTTTAATTTTACTGTACAAGTATTCAGTAAATCTTGTGTCTCCTTGTTTCTGGCTTCTAAATCAGTGTATTTCTTTTTGGAAACACAAGAGGTTAAAAGTGCTAAAACCGATAATGCAATTACAATTTTTTTCATAGATTTTTTTGTTAGGTTCAATGCAAAGTTAGTTTTTAATGATTAGATATTTGGTATAATTTATTGTTAAAATCACTTAACAAATACCTTGCCACCATTAATGTAGTAGCTGCAAACGATACTTTTGGTATTATAGTATTTTTTCAGTTGAAATCCCCCTCTTTTTTTGTAAGTGTTTGAAAACAAACCATAAAAAGAAGCGTGTGCTTTCAAAACAGCAATGAAATGAATAAAATTTCCTTGAAAAATAAATTGAATTCCCGCGATTCCGTCTAACAGCATGCGCTGTAGCAGAACGGAATATAACGTTTCCTTTGGTAAATTTTTGGTTAACATTAACAATGAATTTCTGAAATTCAAGAAGGTTTTCTTTGGATTGCCTTGCTGTAAGGTTGCGCCTCCCACATGATAGACCACCGATTTATGGTTGTATTTTATTTTGTATCCTTGATTGAAAGCACGCCAGCACAAATCGATCTCTTCCTGATGGGCAAAAAAATCATCGTCAAAACCGTTCAATTCCTTATAAAAGGAACTGCGTATAAAAAAGCAAGCACCCGATGCCCAGAATATCTCCCGGTCATCATCATACTGGCCTTCGTCTTTTTCTATTGTGTCAAAAATACGTCCGCGGCAATATGGATAACCGTATTTATCGATGAAGCCGCCTGCAGCTCCGGCATATTCAAAGTAGTCTTTATTTTTGAAGTCCAATATTTTAGGTTGGATGATGGCTGTTTCAGGTTCTTTTTCGAAAGTTTCGATGATGGGTAGCAGCCAATTTTCGGTTACCTCGATATCTGAATTGACTAAAGCGTAGATTTCGGCATCAATGTGCTTCAGGGCCTCATTGTATCCGTGCGCAAAACCGAAGTTATTGTCGTTTCTTACAATTTCCACCGTTGGAAAATTAGCCATCACAAACGAAATGGAATCATCCGTGGAGGCATTGTCGGCAAGGTAGACGGTCGCTTCATGCGAAAACTGCAGAATGGAAGGCAAAAACTGCTCCAATAAAGTAACTCCATTCCAATTGAGGATAACGACTGCTATTTTCATTTTGTTTATTTAAGTAGTGTAATTTGGAAGTTCCGCAAGAAACTGATATTTTTCATTTTCAAAATCCATTTGGCAAAAATAATGATCCAAGCCATTGGTCACCATCAAAAATTGAGCATCCAGGGTCATGTTGTAACGTGCGATCTGGTCAAATGCGGCTTGTGCAATTTTTATTTCAGGAGCCTTACATTCAATCAGGATATAAATGGAACCGTCAGGATTATAAACCACCACATCATATCTTTTGCGCAATCCGTTGACTTTTAGAACCTTTTCAACGTTTATATGAGATTTCGGGTAGTTTTTTTCTTCTAATAAAAACCGTACGACATGCTGGCGAACCCATTCTTCCGGTGTTAGAACGATAAATTTTTTCCTGATTTCATCAAAAATAGCCACTTTATTTTCGCTATTTTTGAATCGAAAAGAATAAGAATAAAAATTTAGTTTTTGCATGAAGCAAAAATAGTTATTTAGTTTAAAGTTTAACAAGTTGCGACAAACTTTAAACTTTAGGCTTTAAACCAAAAATATGGACGAGGTTATAAAGATTTTAAATAACATAAAAGGCGGAAACATCAAGCCGATTTACTTCTTGATGGGAGAAGAAGCCTATTACATCGACATCATATCTGATTATATTGAGAAAAACGTGCTTTCTGAGGAAGAAAAAGGGTTCAACCAGACCGTATTATATGGTAGGGATGTGTCAGTTGAAGACATAGTTTCGACGGCCAAACGGTACCCTATGATGGCGGAACGGCAGGTGGTGATCGTCAAAGAGGCCCAAGATCTCAGTCGCACCATCGACAAACTCGAGAGTTATGCCGAAAATCCGATGCTGACTACCGTTTTGGTCATTTGCTATAAATACAAAACGCTGGACAAACGAAAAAAAACGACCAAATTATTGGCAAAGTCGGGGCTTGTTTACGAAAGTAAAAAACTGTACGAAAATCAGGTTGGAGACTGGATAAAACGCATATTGGCGGGTAAAAAATATACCATCGAGCCTAAAGCCAACGCTATGTTGGTCGAATTTTTAGGCAACAATTTGGGAAAAATAAACAATGAACTCGAGAAACTGCAAATTGTCTTGCCCAAAGGAAGTGTAATCACAGCAAAAGACATCGAGGAAAACATAGGGTTCAGCAAGGATTTCAATGTGTTCGAATTAAGAAAGGCGATAGGGGAGCGCAACCAACTCAAAGCGTATACTATTGCTGAGAATTTCGCCAATAACCCAAAAGAAAATCCAATGGTGGTTACCACGAGTTTGGTTTTCGGTTTCTTTATACAATTGCTCAAATACCATGGACTAAAAGACAGGAACCCTAAGAATGTCGCTGCCGTTATAGGCGTTAATCCTTTTTTTATGAAAGAATATGACGTTGCCCTAAAGAATTACCCAATGAAAAAGGTTAGCCAGATTGTGGCTTCCCTAAGGGATATAGACGTAAAAAGCAAAGGGGTCGGGGCAAATGCGATGTCAA
>NZ_DATBVQ010000046.1:0-7207 GCF_036515215.1 Flavobacterium sp. | reverse complement strand
AAACAATATTCAGGTCGATTTAACCGCCGGTCAAATTTTCAATGTTTTAGTGGTTGATGACAATTCGATAAATCAGTTAATCACAAAAAAAATAATCGAAAAATACAATTACAAATGTACAGTTGTGGATTCGGGATTGGCGGCTCTTGAAATGCTGGACACTTTGCAATTTGACGTTATTTTAATGGATATCAACATGCCCGTGATGAATGGGTTTGAAACCACCAGGAGAATTCGCAGAAAAGGGATCAATACCAGTATAATCGCTTTAACTGCTTTTGATAAAGAGGAAATATCGGAAGAAGCTATTGCAGCCGGAATTAACGATATTCTTATTAAACCATTCGCACCTGCACTATTGGTTAAAACGATTAATCAACTAATATATAAAGTCGCGGAAGGACCTTTAGTATAAGCGTTGAAGGATAAAATAAAAATCGCAAAATCAGTTTTAAGTGATTTTGCGATTAATTATTTTAGACTTTTATTTTTTATTTGATGGCTATAGTCTTAGCCATTGTTTGTTTTGCTCCTTCTTTTTTATCAATTTCGACATGAAGGATGCCGTCTTTATAGTTGGCACTGATTTTATTTTCATCAGCATAATCAGGAAGGCTGAATGATCTGCGAAACGATTGGTAATTAAATTCTTTTCTGTAATAATTGCCTTTTTTTCTGGTCTCTTCTTTTTCTTGTTCTTTTTCTGAAGAAATAGAAAGCATATTATTGTCAATTTCAACCTTGAAATCTTCTTTTTTCAAACCTGGGGCAGCCAATTCAATTTCAATTTTTTTGTCCGTTTCCTTTAAGTTTACAGATGGCAAACTGCCGCCAATTGAAGCGAGGCTTCTGTCGGTCCAGTCCATAAGATCCAGCGGAGCGAAATCTTCAAAAAACGTGTCTACTGTTGGTAAAAACGGGCTTGTCACTAAAGGCACAAAACCGCCATTTCTTTTTACTAATGTTTTCATAATTTAAAAGTTTAAAGGTTTGTTAATCATTTATTTAAAATTACAAAAATCTTTTATAAAAACATCAGAATAGCGGTTAATTAACTCTGTATTAAGGTATTACGTAATAAAAAACGCCTTTTACCGGTGTGGTAAAAGGCATTTCTTACAGTTTCATTATTCGCTTTATAATTTAACTAGTACCAGCGTTTCTTATTTTGTTTCGAAGCATCTGATTTTCTGGATTTATGCGCGCCGCCACTTCTATTTGAATTTTTCGGTTTGGTTGATCCTCCTGGCGCGGTCTCGGGACTACCGGAATGCCATGGGTAAGGATGGTCGCTAACAGTTTTAACGTCAACTTTTATTAATTTCTGAATGTCCTTCCAATAGCCGTGTTCATCTTTACTGCAAAAAGAAATGGCAACTCCGCCGTTACCGGCGCGACCAGTTCTACCAATACGGTGTACGTAGGTTTCAGGGATGTTGGGTAAATCGAAATTAATTACATATGGTAATTGGTCAATATCGATTCCACGAGCAGCTATATCTGTAGCAACAAGAACTCCAACCTCTTTGTTTTTGAATGCTTCCAAAACACGTTGTCTGGCATTTTGTGATTTGTCACCATGAATGGCTTCAGCAGCAATGTTATTTTTACGTAAAGCCTTAACAACATTGTCAGCACCGTGTTTTGTTCTTGAAAAAACCAATACATCCGATAAATCTTGATTCTTGATCAAATGATACAACAGGTTTCTTTTCTCTGTTTTTTCAACAAAGTAAACATGTTGCTCCACATTCTCCGCCGTTGAAGAAACTGGGGATACGGTTACTGTTTCCGGATTAGTCAGGAACATTTCGGCAAGTTCTCTTATGGCGATTGGCATCGTTGCAGAGAAAAATAAGGTCTGTCTGTTTTTAGGGGTAAGTTTCACGATTTTTTTCACATCGTTTACAAAACCCATATCAAGCATTTGATCTGCTTCATCAAGTACCAACGCATGTAAATGGTCAAGATCGATAAATCCTTGCTTATGTAAGTCTAATAACCTTCCTGGGGTTGCAATTAAAATGTCAACACCGTTTTTCAGCGCATCTACTTGGGGATTCTGGGAAACCCCTCCAAAAATGGTCAATTGCGTTAAATTGGTGTATTTCCCGTAGGTGTCAAAACTCTGGCCTATTTGAACCGCTAATTCTCGTGTAGGAGTTACAACTAGGGCGCGAATTTGTTTTGCTTTCTTTGACGATCCTACAATACGGTGTAACTGGTGTATAATGGGTATGGCAAATGCTCCCGTTTTTCCGGTGCCTGTTTGTGCACAACCAATCAAATCCTTGCCTGCTAAAACGAGAGGGATTGATTGTTCTTGGATGGGAGTGGGGGTAGTATAGCCTTGTTCATATACGGCTCTTTGGATACTTTTTGAAAGCGATAAATCTTCGAATAACATGTTTTTGAAATTAAATATCCTGTATTAGGTACATGGATAGTTTTTGCAAAGATAGGATTATTATTTTTGATGCCTATTTGTTCAAAATATACAGATGAAGTAAAACATATTATATGTTGTAAAGTTTGAGGTTTTGATTATGCGACGATACTGTTTGATTTTATAAAGTCAGTGACTAAATAACCGATCAATTTGCCTATCAGGTGATTGTTTTTCTCTTCGTCTAAATCAGGAGCCCCTTCACATATATGAATGTAAGTGGCATTTTTGTTTTTGCCGAAAAAGGAAATAAACTGTCTTAGCTCTTCTACAGAAAAACCACTCAAAGTCATTGCGCTGCTTGCAATATTTGGAATTGCATCCAAATCAATTTCGATTCCGAAAAAATCAGTTTCGATAAATGCTAGCGCATTATTCATTTCTTGTTTGAATTCTTTTTCTTTTCTTATTTTTAAACTGTCGTACGTATTGTAGCGTACGCGATCTTCGGTTTTTTTAATTAGGTCCAGTACACTTTTGGAAGTGTAATTTTCATGCAAACCAAAAACGAAATACTTTTTCAGAAAGCCTTCTTCATAAGCGTACGAAAAACCATTTCCGCTATGGCGCCCTTCTAAGATTCTAAAATCGGAATGTGCGTCAAAATTTATGGCATTTACAGGTTTACCCTTCGCAAGTGCGGCACCTTTGATGTTGCCGTAAGAATTATTGTGTCCTCCTCCAATAATAATTGGGGTTTTTCCTGCTTTGATAATATTAAAAATAATATGGGAAACGTCCTTGTCAATTCTTTCCACCAACTGACTTAATTTGGAACGGTCGTCCACATCATGGAAGTCTAAATGTTCGACTTCTTTCATTTCGTCACAAACATTAACCTGTCCCAAAACAATCAGCTGGCTTCCTTTGCAAAAACGATTGTGTTGAATGTTGGCAATGCTTTTTATAGCGCTATCCCAAGCGGATGCGGCCCCTGGTCTTCCGTAATTGGCTCTTATTCCAATATCTTCAGGAATCCCTAACAGAACATATTTCGCTTCGCAGCTTTCTAAAAATGATATTGGATCAGTTCCTTTGGGAATTGTAATCATTTTTTCCCCAAATTTTATTTCCCCGCTTCTATGGTTGGTAATTTTGGCGAGATCATTCGTTGTAAAAGGCAGAAGCTTTTCCATAAAAAAAAAAATATTTTTCAAAAATACTATAATTGTGTTAACTTTCGTTTAACTTTAATATATATTGTTAAATTTGGAAAAAAATTAATAAAAATGGAAAATCAAAAAAGTAGTTCAAGTCTTAAAGCGATAATTGCTGTATTAGCAGTTTTACTGGTGGGAAGTTTAGTTTATATTTTTAAAGTTACATCTGATGTGACCACAGTGCAAACTGAGTTGAAAACCACGATGACTGAAAAAGAATCAGTTATGAAGGATTTGGGAGATTTAAAAGCAACTTATGATGCCGCAATTTCCGAAAACACCTCCATGTCAGACGAATTGATTCAAGAAAGGGACAAAGTGGTAAACTTGATGGCTGATCTGAACAAGTCTAAAGGGGATGTTGCTTCACTTGCGAAATACAGAACTCAATTTAATGCTTTGCAAAGCAATATGAAAGTTTTAATGGCAGAAAATGAAAATTTGAAAAAGGAAAACACGACTCTAACCACTCAACGTGACAGTACGGTCGTTGTATTGGATGAAACTAAGAAAAATGTTGAAACGCTAGCGGGACAAAACGAGGAACTGGCAAAAGCGGTCGAAAAAGGATCGAAATTAACGGTATTGAACACTAGTGGATCCGCTTTTAAACTAAGAAGTTCTGGTAAACAGATAGAAACTGACAAAGCAAGCAGAGCTGATGTTCTTAGAGTTAATTTTACAATTGCTGAAAATCAAATTGCCCAATCAGGGGACAAAACGTATCAAGTTCAAGTCATCGACAGTAAAAATAACGTTTTAGGCGATAAAAAAACGGAAACTTTTGGAGACAATACTTTGACGTATAGCTTTGCGGTTAATGTTGCTTATGAAAACAAAACGGTGAATGTTTCAAGAGATTTGAAAGGAAAAGACTTTGCTAAAGGAACGTATTATATCAATATATTTAACCAAGGCGAGTTAGTTTCTAAAACTAGTTTTGTTTTGAATTAATGGATATAAGTTTATTGAATTCATAAAAAAAGAGGAGCTAAATAGCTCCTCTTTTTTTATATAATATGTTGTCCTTCCAGGAATACAGCGTCAATTAAGTTGCTGCCAAATGCATAGGGCAGTTGGTAGTAGGAGGGAATCGGTTTTGTGATAATAAGATTCGCCTTTTTGCCAATGGTGATACTTCCATGCGAGTCTGATACTCCCATCGCATAAGCGCCATTTATTGTAGCTGCGTTTATTGCTTCCTCGGGAGTCATTTTCATCTTTATGCAGGCAGTAGCCACGACGAAATTCATGTTTCCGGATGGGGTTGATCCGGGATTGTAGTCCGTTGCAAGCGCAATCGGAAGTCCAGCGGTTATCATTTCGCGAGCCGGTGTATATGGGATACTCAAAAAGTAGGAGCAGGATGGCAAAGCCACCGGCATCGTCTCGGTGTTTTTTAAGGCAACAATGTCTTCCGGCTTAATTACCTCTAGGTGATCGACAGAAAGAGCATCATATTTTACGGCTGCTTGAACCCCACCGATAGAATTGAATTGGTTCACGTGAATTTTTGGCTTTAAGCCAAAACGGATTCCCGCTTCAATAATTTGTTCCGTTTCGGCAACGGTAAAATAGCCCGTTTCGCAAAAAACATCTATGTATTCGGCGAGCTGGTTCTTTGCAATTTCAGGAAGCATTTCATTGATGATCAAATCAATGTAGCCTTTTCTGTTTTCTTTGTATTCCAATGGAAAGGCATGAGCTCCCAGAAAAGTGGCTTTTATAGTGATGGGGTAATGTTGTGACAATTGTTGAATTACACGAAGAATCTTTAATTCACCATCCAAAGTAAGTCCGTATCCGGATTTAATTTCGACCGCTCCAGTTCCCAATCGCATCACTTCTTCCAGTCGTTCTTTTGATTGGCTGTAGATTTCTTCTTCTGATGATTCATTCAGTTTCTTGGCCGAATTTAAGATGCCACCACCACGGTTGGCTATTTCTTCATAGGTCATTCCGTTGATACGATCCACAAACTCCTGTTCTCGATTCCCGGCATACACAATGTGGGTATGGCTGTCGCACCAAGTAGGTAAAACCATTTTTCCTGTCGCATCAATAAGGGTGTCGGCTTCTGTTTCGGATAAATTTTCCATGGAGCCAAAACCGGCAATCAAATTATCTTTAATTAACAAGTATGCGTTCTTGATCGTTGGAAGGATAGCCATTTCGGCCCCAGAAACTTTTGTGATTCCCGTTTCCCGTATTTGCAGCAGCTCCTTGATATTGGTGATTAGTGTTGTCATTTTTTGTTTATTCAGAAACTTTAATTTCAAAGAGTTTATCCCAGTTTTTACCGGTCACAAAGATGGTTTTTGTTTTGGGATTATAAGCGATTCCGTTTAAAACTTCAGCGGTTTCATTTTTTACAAATTTTCGTAAACCAGACAAATCCAATATTCCTTCAACAGCACCATTCTTAGGGTCTACTACGGCAATGGCATCTTTTTGCCAAACGTTGGTGTAGATTTTTCCGTTGATCCATTCCAGTTCATTGATCGATTTGATTTTTGAATCACCCGAATAGACATTGATATAGTCGATCATTTTTTGTGTTTCTGGATCCATTTTCCAAATTTTCTCTGTTTTATCCGTTTGGTAAATGTATTTCCCGTCATTAGTCATTCCCCAACCTTCGATGTCTTTGTCGTAGGTAAAAGTTTTTTCGAGTTTTAGTGTGTTTGCATTGTAGATAAAACCTGTTTTTTCCTGCCAAGTCAATTGGTACATCTTGCCGTTAAGGAAGGTAATTCCCTCTCCAAAATATTTTGAATCAAGATCAACCTGTTTGTATATTTTGCCGGTTTTGTAATCGTATTTTCTGAAAAAAGACGAACCCTTTTGACCGGTACTTTCGTACAAGGTATCCCTATAAAACTCTAATCCCTCCGTGAAAGATGCCGTATCATGCGGGTAGGTATTTACAATGGTGTATTTAAGCAATTTGGGTTTCACATTTGAAACTAGTTCCACTCTTGTCGTTGCTTCTGAGTTTTCTCCATCATAATACACCAACGCTTTTAGGTTTTGATAGCCTAATTTTTGGTCTTTCAATTCAAAAGTCAGTTTGTCTAGGTTGTTTTTCGAAGCTATTTTTTTATCATTCACATAGTATATGATGCTGTCGACTTTCTTGGATTCCGGATTCAAAATTGCCAAGGTAAGCGCTTCTTGTGGCTGGTATTTTGCAGCAAATTTCGAAGTGTCGAAATTAAATATCGTGTTTTCTCCTTTTTTTGTATCCTCACAACCAGAAAGAGTGATTCCTAATAAAATGATAGATAGTAAGTTATATTTTTTCATTGTTTAAATTTTGAAGATACCAATATACAATGTTATTTTAAGAGCACAAAGCGCTTGCAAAAATATAAAAAGATTGTATATTTGCAGCGGCAAGTCCTACACGACCAGCTCCTGCAGACTCCCCCAGGATGGGAACATAGCAAGGGTACGTGGTTGAGCGGTGCGATGTAGGTCGCTTGCCATTTTTTCTAATCTGTTCGCTAAGGCGGTTCAGATTTTTTTTATGTCAATTTTGAAATGTTTTCAAAATAAAAACAATAACGGTCTTCCTTTTGGAGGATTTTTTTATTTTTGG
>NZ_DATBVQ010000045.1:0-51742 GCF_036515215.1 Flavobacterium sp. | reverse complement strand
TGTATAAGCTATTGGAGAGGTTAAGCTAGTAAGAGGGAATACAATTGGCCCGTTAACTCCTATAGCTCCTATATGAATATGTCCACCAGTGACAGAAACTACGTTGTGGTTTACTGTGATGGTGAATGCCTTTGTGGTGTTATTGAATATAAGTGTGGCAGTTCCAGTTGCTGTTGAAGTATTTGTTGGTACCTCACTTGCACCATTTAATGTAGCGTAAAAAGTTATTAAGTTTGGTGGCGGATTTGTGCTAAGTTGACCTCTTATCTCTCCTTCGGGAAATGCTGTACTGTGTAAATTTACGTAATAGCGGCCTTCTTTAAGATCTGCTTCCTGTGCAGTAGTTAATGCAGGACTTGTATAAGCTATTGGAGAGGTTAAGCTAGTAAGAGGGAATACAATTGGCCCGTTAACTCCTATAGCTCCTATATGAATATGTCCACCAGTGACAGAAACTACGTTGTGGTTTACTGTAATGGTGAATGCCTTTGTGGTGTTATTGAATATAAGTGTGGCAGTTCCAGTTGCCGTTGAAGTATTTGTTGGTACCTCATTTGCACCATTTAATGTAGCGTAAAAAGTTATTGTAGTTGGAGCTGGGGTTGGAGCAGGGTCATCATCATCATCGCAAGAAAGCAAACCTGATAAAATGATAAAAACAGCTAAAAATCGAATGGAACGTTTCATAATATAATATTTTAAAGGTTAAAAAATTGAAACTAATTCTATGAAAAAGTCATGTTATCTCGTAACGTTTTATATTTATTTAGGTTTAGGAGAAAACCTTGCTATTAGAAACTATAAAATTAAATTTTTAAAATTTTAAATTCACCAAATTTAAGTTAAAAGCCTGTTTTTCAACTCATTATGGTTTTGTTAAGAAGATTTACCTGTGTGAAAGCAGAAGAAATTCTACAAGATTATAGTAAATTATCAAGGAGAAACTGAATTAAGATATCTTTTGCTTTGATAAATATTTAGTTTTGGAATTTAAGTATTGTTGCTTAATAATCCCAATAACCTCCAACAAGTTGTCGTCTTATTTCTCCTCCGGGAAATGCTGTACTATGTAAGTTTACATAATAAAGATTAGAGCAAGAGCAGGAGCAGGGGTTGGATTGGGAGTTGAAGGATCATTATTACTATCACATGAGGTAAATAGAAATAGTAAAAATATTATTGCTGAAAATCTAATTACATGTTTCATAATAAAAAGGTTTTAAGTTTTAAAAACCAATTCAGATCAATAAAATATACCTTCCGGTATAACTATTTAACCGACGAAAATAAAATACAAGACAAACCACTGATTAACATATATATAGACGTAATATATGTTGAAAACATTATGGTGTAAAATTTTCATAAATTACTTTTCAAAAAAGGAAAAATGTAACGGTTGTGATTAATCTTCTGATATAGCACATGGCTGAAATTGTTGAAGGGCTTCCAAAACAAATATTGTCTATGGTAATTGTAAAATGAGGGTAAGTGAGTTTTTTTTTGAGTCTAAATTGATAGCAATTAAAACCTAATTAAAAAAGACTATTGATGGTGGTACGGTTCATTTTTCAAAATGGTGAAACCGCGATACAATTGTTCGATAAAAAATAGACGCACCATTTGGTGAGAAAAGGTCATCAGAGAAAGCGAAATTTTGCCTTGAGCTTTGGCATACACCGTATCCGAAAAACCGTAAGGGCCTCCAATGACAAATACTAAAGTCTTTACGCCCGAATTCATTTTCTTTTGCAATTCTTCAGAAAATCCCACACTGGAGAAATTTTTCCCGTTTTCGTCCAATAAAATAAGTTGGTCCGTCGGAGTGATTTTAGCCAATATCAATTCGCCTTCTTTTTCCTTTTGCTGGTTTTCAGATAAATTTTTCACATTTTTGATATCAGGAATGATGTCCAAATCGAATTTGATATAAAAGGACAAACGTTTGGTGTAATCGTCAATTAAAGATTGCAATGCTTTATTATCGGTTTTGCCGATAGCGATTAGTTTGATATTCATTCTTTTATTTTATTGGAAATTTAGATTCAAAAGTTTTGAATCGAAGTTCAAGATCTTTCAATAACTGTTTCTTAACTGATTCATCTTTTATAAAACTGTATTTGATGCTGTTGAATACGTATTGCTTGATGTTCGCGTATGAGACGTTTTGGTACCTTTTGGCCAATAACACATACTGCTCGGTCATATTGGTTCTTAATATGCCCGCATCATCAGTGCTGATTACGATGGGAACTCCAAATTCTTTGTACAGCAAAAAAGGATGGCGGTTTTCTTTTACCTTTAAAATGAACTCATTGCTCACTAAATTGATTTCGATGGCAATGTCGTTTTTCGCCATGTAGCGCAACAGCTCATACGGCTTTTCTTCGTAGGCAAGGTCCACCCCGTGGCCTATTCGGTGGGCTCCCGCCGTATAGACAGCTTCTCGGATATGCCAAGTAAGATCTTCGGGTTGCACCAGTCCTAATGTGAGTTCGCCCGCATGCATCGAGTATTTGACATTAGGATAACGGCTATGGCAATAGTCGAACATAACCATTTGTAGCCAATAGTCTTTCATCGAAGTTTCCCCGTCTTCAGGAGAAACGATATTTACACCCGCCATAAGTGGGCTGCTGTCAGCTGAAATGAAGGCGACTACCAAATTTTTGAACAAATCTACCGGCTCCATAAATCGCAACACAAAATTTTGGTACCGCATCGTAAAACGGGCATCGTCGATTTTATTTTCATTATGGAGTTTGGCAACAAAATTGGCGTTGAAATTTTCCGCACAGGACGGAGCACCTTTTTCAAGCAAATTCCCATAAATGGAATCCAGCAATTGTTTAATTCCATTTTCATCTTTGCTGAGGGCCAAAAGTCTCAATTTCCGGTTGTAATTAGTCAGCCCATCGAGATTGATATCACAAGGTATTGTCGATAATTGTGTTTCAATATAGCTTACATTTTCTTTGATGGCCCTGTTTTTCAATTCTAACAGACCTTCTCCAAAGTGACCAACTAATGCCGGACTAAACTTGTCAAAGGATTCGAAAAACAATTTGTCGGACGGATAATCAACATTGTTATAATCCTTAACGGACCATTTTTCCATTATTTTTTGCTTGTAACGCTCTAATTGTCCCTGACTTTTTAATGTTGAAAACAATTCCCAGTTTCCATTGGACGGTTTTTCCTTAAGTACCTGCATCGTCGTGGTATTCAGGTAAAAATCTTCCGTTATGGCATCTTCCAAAACAGGCTCCGCATAAATGGAACCGCTGTAATGGTGGTGTAAATCGCCCCCTTTAGGCATTTGCGAAAAAAATGCGGTTAGTTTCGCCTCGTTATTTCGGATTTGCTCAAAGTAGGTGTTTGCCGTTTGTGAGTAGCCAAAATTCAGTATAGCGGAAAAAAGGAAGACAAAATATATTTTCATAGGTTAGGTTTGGTGAGCAATAGCTATGTGTTTTTGTAAGGGCGTGGAACTGATTATCTGTTTAGTATAATTCTGTAACTTTCAACTCACTGTAAAAACGGTGGCAAAGATAATGGATTAAAAGATTAAAAAAAATTTAGCGCAAAAGTCGCTTATAAAACGTTGAATAACTAAGTCGCTATTTTAAGTCATTTGCCAATACATTTAGTTCGTTTATTGTTTATCCGGTCCGGAACTTTTGAAGTCCACATTAAAAGAGGGGGCCTTATAATCTTTGCCCAAGTACCTTGCAGGAATCGTCGAAGCGTTGCCGTCTCTGGCGGAACGGTAATGCGGCGACATGATTTCAATGCCTCTTTCATTGCATACATCCTGAATATTTTGGTGCAGCATTGAATAAATTACCGCCTGTTTATTGGATTCTTTTATGTAAGCGTTAATTTCATAGGATACATAAAAATCATCCAGACTGGTTTGCAATACAAATGGTTTTGGCTCCTGCAGAACTAAATCTGTTTTTGAGGCGGCATCAATCAAAGCCTGATGCATATCCTTCCAAGGAACATCGTAGCCAATGGTGACAGTAGAATGAATAATCAAACCTTTTTCAGGGGCGTCACTGCTGTAGTTTATGGTATGACTGCTCATCACCGTTGAGTTAGGAATGGAAATGATTTCGTTTTTAATGGTTCTGATTCTGGTCACCAATAACGATTTCTCGATCACGTCGCCTACCACGTCGCCAATTTTCACACGGTCGCCAATTTTGAACAGTCGCATGTAAGTTAGAATTAAACCGGCAATGATATTAGAAAGGGAGCCGGCTGAGCCAAAAGTAAAAAGAAAACCCAAAAAAACGGAAACCCCTTGAAATACTGGGGAATCGCTTCCCGGTAGATAAGGAAAGATCACCACTACCATAAATGCAAAAACAATCACCCGAATGATTTGGTATGTGGGGTTAGCCCAATCGGGATAAAAACCGGACAATTCCAAATTTCCTTTCTCTATTTCTTTTTTAAGGAAACGAATGCCTTTAAGCACGTAACGGAAAACGAAAATGATGACCAATATTGTGATCAGGTTAGGCAAATAATTCCAAAATCCAAGTAGAATTTTTTTTAAGGGATTTAAGATGTAACCAAAAAGAGTGTTGGCAAAACCTTTTGTCCAGGGAAAAATGCCAAACAGAATTGGTAGAGCGATATAAACTAATAATAGTATAAGTATCCATTTCAATACCGTATTTGCATTAAGTAACGCATTCACTTGTTGATTGGCATCGAACAAAGTGAAATTCCTAATTTTTATTCCGTGGATGCGTTTGCCTTCCTGATTTTTAATTTTGGTTGCCGTCCAAAAGAAAAAATTTCTTACATATTTAATTAAAGCACCCATTATGATCAAAACGAGCAACGTTAATCCAATTTCTTTTGCCAAGCTCGTTAAACTGGTTTCTTTCAAGTACCGGACCACCGCATCACCAATGAGTTTTTGATATTTTTTAGCCACTTCCGCTTTAGTGGAGTTGTTCCACAGGGCATCATTTTCCGAAATACTCATGATGATGGTTTCCCCATATACTAAATCGACCGTTGTTTCTGACTCCGTAATTTTTATGGAATCAGTTTTAAAACTATAATTTTCGGAGAGATTCTTTATTCGTTCACTGATTGCCTCGGCTCTCTCTTTTGCTGAAAAGCTTCCTAATTTGGTGTACACGGTAAACAAAGTATCGTTAAAAAATCCCGTTACGGGATATCCTTTAGCGGTGAGTCTCAATGAATCAATTTCTGCTTTTTTTTCAGCCAAACGTTTGGATTCCTTCTCATTCAAGGTTTGCAATTGCGTTTGCAGTTCCTCCTTTTTAAGATTGTCGGATTTTTTTAAAGACAAGATTTGCGATTCAAGTTCCGCCCTTTTGATTGAATCGCTAATCCGCTGTCTTTCTATTAGACTCAGCTTTTTATTGAATGATTGGATGAGGGAATTGTTAACAGAATCATTTTTTTTGGTGATGCTTTCCTGTTGTGCAAATGAGATACTCGAGAAAAGTAGCGCTAAAAGAAAGATAATAACCCTTTTTTTTCTAGCAAAAAGCGGTGGTCGATTACCAAAATCCGACATAAAACAGCTTCTTTTATTTTGAGAAGGATTGTATTTTTTTTTCATCTAAATATTCAGTTTAAGTGATTAAAACTGGCGTTTGATTTTATAATTCTTTTGTAAATAGACATTCTCTTTCTAATGCTATGATATCATTTTTGTATTTCATTTCCAGTTGTGCCCTTTCAAAGGCTTGACGTGAATGCAGCAAACAAGCTTTTTTCAATTCAAAATTAGCAATAGATGCAATGCTGTTGAATGCTTTTTGAAGACGGATCATGACCTCAATATTTCCCGCTCCGTCACGCGCAATAGGTCTAAAAGCATCCTCAAATAAATCAGGAATGCTTAGCGCAGGAACGGCTATTCGATTAAAAACATTTTTTTCCGAATTACTTATGCTAGTCGATTTATGCCATAATGAAAATATACGAACGTAGCTTCCGATGATTTGGATCGCCGTGCCGGGATCATTCACCGCTGGAGACAAAGCTCTGCTGGCAATTTCACTCAAAGTAATAAGTCCAAAACGGGGATCTTCGTCGAAATAGCGCATATCGCCAATGGTAAATGCTTTTTTGGTTTCTTTAAAATCTGGGATTTCCGAACCTGTATTTTTTAAAATTATGTAATATAACGGTTTGTCTAAAGTTGCAAAATTTCCCGGAACGGTATTTATCGTAATGACAGCATCAAGCGTTTCAGCAATTTTTTGCAGTTTAGACATATTTATTTGCTGCACATAGCCTGAATAATCACTGTAGACAGCTGATCCTTTTTCTTGATTGGGTTTTATCGCAATGCCGTTTAATGTGGGCGATTCTAGCCAGAATTCTATTGCATTGGCAGTTGTATCTTCCACTAATTTTATGGTGTGGCCCATTCGGCCAAGCTTTGAGATTCGTTCGACCCAACGCAAAAAAGTGATAATTACTAAAGCAAAAAAGAGCAAGGTGAAAAGAAAAAGGACAAAGTGACCCGCTTTTCCATAATAACCATTTTTTAATGCAACCATGGCAACAATGCTATAGATAAAGGACCCTATGAAAACAGAAAGTGCGTTTTGGGAAACATCATCGGCTATAATCAGTTTGAAAGAGCGCGGAGTAGCAGTATTGCTCGCTGCCGAAAAAGCCGATATCATTGAGCCTACCGCAAAAATTGAAATTACTAGCATGCTTCCCGAAATGGTACTTAACAATTGTTCCAGTGATTCTGTTTTAATCTGCGGAACTACCTCATACAAATTGCTATCGTCAGATATCTGGGCAAGTAATGCCCCAAAAACAGAAAGGACGCAAAAGATTAATGGTCTGAACCATAGTTTTTCTTTCAAGCGATTCAGAGCAAAAAGGATATTTTGTTTCATGAAATTATGGTTTGGCACTAAATTAATGTTTATTTCTTACAATTACTACAGGATTTTTTTAATATAATGCTTAAAGCAAAGTTTCAGCCCGTGAGTTTTTGCAGAAAGTAACCATGTAAATTTTTAAGCAAATGGAGGCAATCTTACAATCCGAAATGCTTATTAAACAAATTTTCCAAAAGACAAAAAAAAAGCTACTTTAGCATTATATAAATTTCTGATAAAAATGATTAGCGAAGCCCAGTTTCAAGATGAATTACAAATTCTAATATCTAACGCTATCCGCGAAGATGTTGGCGATGGAGATCACAGTTCTTTAGCGTGTATTCCGGTTTCGGCGCAAGGGAAGGCGAAACTGCTGGTCAAAGACGAAGGGATTATTGCCGGAGTGGAATTTGCCAAAATGATTTTTCATTTTGTGGATCCCCAACTTCAAATTGAAACTTTTATTAAAGACGGATCAGCAGTGAAGTATGGCGATGTTGTTTTTCATGTTGCTGGAAGTTCGCAGTCGATTTTGAAAGCGGAAAGGTTGGTGCTGAATTCCATGCAACGCATGTCAGCTATTGCCACAAAAACCAGCAGTTATGTCAAATTATTAGAAGGAACTAACACAAAAATATTGGATACCCGCAAAACGACTCCCGGGTTTCGTGTTGCCGAAAAATGGGCGGTCAAACTGGGCGGGGGTGAAAACCACCGTTTTGCACTGTACGATATGATTATGCTCAAAGACAACCACATAGATTTTGCCGGAGGAATTACTTTGGCCATTGCCAAAACTAAGGAGTATCTCAGGGAGCAGAATCGGGATCTGAAAATCATCGTTGAAGCCAGAGGTATTGACGAAGTCAAAGAAATTATTATCTGTGAAGGGGTTTATAGGATCCTTTTGGATAATTTTGATTATGAGACTACTAGGGAAGCGGTCGCTTTAATAGGCGATAAATGTTTAACCGAATCGTCAGGCAACATCAATGAAGATACGATACGAAAATACGCCGAATGTGGCGTCAATTATATTTCTTCGGGAGCATTGACGCATTCCATTTATAATATGGATTTAAGCCTGAAAGCAATTTAATTTATCTTACATTATCTTTGTGTTGGTTAGCGGCTACGGCTGTACAATTTCCGTACTGAAGATGCTTAATGAAAATGTGTAATCAATGTCAGCAGAGATAGAAGAGCGAATAGAAGAAATTCCAATATTGAGAGATTTGGCCCGTTACCTAAAAGGGGTAAAATTGAAATGGTTAGAAGGATTGTCTCTTTACGATTTACTGGAGTTATATATCATCGGTATTGCCGAAGGGGCTTTGTCAAATAGAGCTGGGTCTATTGCATTTAGTTTTTTCATGGCATTATTTCCCTTTGCGCTGTTCATTCTCAACCTCATTCCGTATATTCCAATTGAGGGTTTTCAGCAGGATTTTTTAAAATTTGTTTCTGAAGGAGTTCCGCCAAATACGTATTACGCCATCGAGAATATTGTAGATGACATTCTGCATAACAGTAATTCAGGTTTGCTGTCTTCTGGATTTTTATTGTCTATTTTATTGATGGCAAACGGACTAAATGCCATTTTAGGGGGATTTGAAACCTCGCGGCATGTTTTGGTAAAAAGAGGTTTTTTTCAACAGTATTTTGTGGCATTAGGAATGTCGATAATATTGAGTTTGTTGTTGATTTTAACCGTTGCTATTATTGTGGTATTTGAAATTTTCATTCAAAAATTCACAGTTCATAGTGTGCTAAATGAGCAAATCCCCTTAATTGTGGTAGGCCGCTATGTGTTTTTGCTGCTGATGATTCTTGTCACAACCTCGATACTTTTCAAATTTGGAACTAAACATGACAAAAGCAGGTCTTTTATATCTATCGGTTCCGTGTTTACGACAATTTTGACGATTATAATTTCCTATTTTTTTGGTATTTGGGTAATACGATTTTCCCAATACAATCAACTTTATGGTTCTATAGGGACGTTGCTGATAGTGATGTTTTACATTTGGATCAACTGCATGATTTTGCTTCTTGGTTTTGAGTTAAATACAGCCGTAAACCGCTTGAAAAAGCAAAAGAAATTGGCGTAAACTAAATGATTTCACTAATTTTATAGTAAGTTTGGTAAAAATTAGGAGCTATTTCCTGCTGTTCGCTATATCCACGCAAAAAAAGCGTGGGATGCCGCTACCATCAGGGCTAAAATATATGGATCATGAAAAAGATTGTTACTTTAACAGTATTATTCTTCTTTACGATTATTTATGCCCAGGGTCAGGCAGTTATTGGGAAATGGAAAACTATCGACGACGAAACGGGAAAGCCCAAATCAATCGTGGAAATTTACGAGGAATCCGGGAAAATCTATGGAAAAGTAGTCGAGATTCTGGACGAAGAGCATAAAAATAGCGTTTGCAGCGAATGTACAGGAGCGGATAAGGGCAAACCCATTTTGGGGATGATTGTCATAAAGGGACTTTCAAAAGTGGGTAATGAATATAGAAAAGGCAAAATATTGGATCCCAAAAACGGAAAGATGTACCAATGTTTCATAACCTTAGCGGGAGATAATAAACTAAAAGTTCGCGGATATATCGGTATTTCTTTATTAGGACGGACGCAATATTGGTATAGGGTTGATTTTTCAAAATAAGGTGTAACTAATGATTATCTGATTGTTTGGGAATGATGCGCTGAAATGGAGTAATTAAAAACATATTTTAATTTATAAAAAGATGAAGAAGAGTAATATATTAGGTCTGGTGTTATTTTTCATGGCGACTCTCTGTATGGAGAGTCAAAATGTTGTTGGAAAATGGAAAACTATAGATGATGAAACCGGCCAGGCTAAGTCAATTGTTGAGATTTACGAAAAATCGGGAAAAATTTATGGAAAGGTATTAGAAATTTTTGATGCTGCGCATAAGAAAGACTTGTGCCGTGACTGTTCCGGTGAAGATGCCAATAAACCAATTTTGGGGTTGACCATTATAAAAGGGCTTTCTAAGGATGGAGATGAATACAATTCCGGAGAGATCATGGATCCTAAAAATGGACGTCATTACAAATGCACAATCGTGTTGCAATCCAAAGACAAACTGAAAGTTCGCGGATATATAGGGTTTGCATTATTGGGCAGAACTCAATACTGGTATAGAGTTAAATGATTTTTTCTGCTCCCCAAAAACTAATTCTATTCACACAATATTCAAAGAATGCCTTTTTTTGCTGAAGTAATTTTACCGCTTTCTCTTGCCAAAACATTCACTTATAGGGTTTCGGAAACCGAATATAATTACATAAAAAAGGGAATGCGTGTCGCAGTGCCTTTTGGCAAAAGCAAAATTTATACGGCATTAGTTATTGATACCCATCAAAACCAACCCACATTATATGATGCCAAGGAAATTCATCAAATTCTTGATGAAAAACCTATTGTAACCGAAGTCCAGATTGCGCATTGGCAATGGATTGCGTCCTACTACATGTGCGCAATCGGTGATGTGTATCGCGGCGCTATGCCAAGCGCACTATTGCTGGAAAGTGAAACGACAATTACCCAAAAAACAGATGTTTTCGTTGATGAAAGTCTGCTTTCTGACGACGAATACTTGATTTATCAGGCATTGCAACAGCAATCTTCGTTAAAAATACAAGATATAATCGCTATTCTTAATAAGAAGAATATTTTTCCGGTCATTCAAAAACTGATAGACAAGAATGTGTTGGTTCTTCAGGAAGAAATGCAGGAAAGCTACAAACCCAAATTGATCCGATACATTCGATTGCATGCTAAATATGAATCGAATCAGGGATTAAGTGAATTGCTGGAAAAATTAAAAAGCGCCAACAAACAAAAGGAAATTGTACTGACATTTTTTCAATTGACCGCCTCTGAAAAGAAACCGGTCACCGTAAAAAAATTGGTAGAATCCGCCAATTCCACTTCGACAACCGTAAAAGCTTTAATCGAGAAAGAGATATTTGAAGATTATTTTATACAGGAAGACAGAGTGAATTTCTTTGGGAATTCTAAAGAGGAGCAATTGCAATTAAGCGAAGCGCAACAAAAAGCTTTTGATGGAATTAAGGCCAGCTTTATCCAGAAAGAAGTTTGTCTTTTGCATGGGGTGACATCAAGCGGTAAAACGGAGGTATACATCAAATTGATTGAGGAACAGCTCATCACTGGAAAGCAAGTGTTGTATTTGTTGCCTGAAATAGCGCTAACGACCCAATTAGTGGCAAGATTAAGTTCTTATTTCGGAAACAAAGTCGCCGTTTACCATTCGAAGTACAATAATAATGAACGTTTGGAAGTTTGGAAGCAAGTGTTGCAAAATTCTGAAAAGGCACAAATTGTAATAGGGGCAAGGTCAGCCTTGTTCTTGCCCTTTCATAACCTCGGACTTATAATTGTCGATGAAGAGCATGAGCAGACTTTCAAACAAGTTGATCCCGCACCACGGTATAATGCCCGAGACGCCTCTATAGTTTTGGCGAATTTCCATAAAGCAAAAGTTCTGCTGGGCTCTGCAACACCAAGTATTGAAACCTATTTTAACTCCAAATCAGGCAAGTATGGCCTTGTGGAAATTAGCGAGCGTTATGGAAAAGTGATGATGCCCGAAATCGAATTGGTAGATTTAAAAGACAAATATTTTCGAAAAAGGATGAAGGGGCATTTTAGCGATTCCTTGATTGAGGGAATAGCCAATGCCTTGTCCTTAGGGGAGCAGGTGATCTTGTTTCAGAATAGGAGAGGATACTCGCCTTTGTTGGAATGTATGACTTGCGGGCACGTTCCGCATTGCCAGCAATGCGATGTCAGTTTGACCTATCACAAACATAAAAATCAATTGCGCTGCCATTATTGTGGTTACTCGATTGCAAAACCTACGCATTGCCACAGCTGTTCCAGCGTCGATTTGACAACCAAAGGATTCGGTACAGAGCAAATCCAACAAGAATTGATGGAGCTTTTTCCTGAAAATAAGGTAGGCAGAATGGATCAGGATACCACCCGAGGTAAATTTGGGTTCGAAAAAATCATTGAAGGTTTTAAAAACAGGGAAGTTGACATTTTAGTGGGAACTCAAATGCTGGCCAAGGGACTTGATTTTGATAATGTAAGTTTGGTGGGAATAATGAATGCCGATAATATGCTGTATCATCCCGATTTTAGGGCTTTCGAAAGAAGCTTTCAGATGATGGTGCAAGTGTCGGGCCGCTCGGGCCGTTCTGAAAAGCAAGGAAAAGTGATTATCCAGACCTACAATCCAAATCACAATACGATACAGCATGTGACAAACAATGATTATCAGGGTATGTATAATGAACAATTATACGACAGACAGATTTATAAATACCCCCCTTATTTTAGAATCATAAAATTGACGCTTAAACAGCGCGATTTTAACAAATTAAAGGAAGGCGCGATGTGGTTGTATCAGGTGATGAGCCTGAATTTGAATATGCCTGTCCTTGGTCCTGAGGAGCCGGCCATAAGCAGAATTAGAAATGAATATATAAGAACCATCATTATTAAAATTCCGCAAAACGTTTCAGTGGCAAGCACAAAAAAAACTATTCAGAAAATGTTGAATAGTTTTGATTCAGTGGCTCAATATCGAGCTATAAAAGTTTCGGTAAATGTCGATTTTTATTAAAAGTAGTTTTTTATGCAAATGATAGGGCTTTTACTAGGTCTTCTTTTTTGTTTCTGCTAAGCGGTATTTTGGTGACACCAATTTCTGCGAATTTGCTGTTGAAGCGTTCCACTTTGTCTACATTTATGATGTACGATTTGTGTACCCTGACAAATTTCTTTTTCGACAGGTCATTTTCAAAAGATTTCATCGTCGAAAGGACCAGGTTGCTGTCGTCATCGGTAACAACTCTTACGTAATCGCCAAAAGCTTCGATCCATTTGATTTTGGAAGTGAAAACTTTTAGTTTTTTTAAATTACTTTTAATGAAAATATGTTCTCCTTCTTCTTCCTTGGTGTCTTTTTTCAGCAGATATAAATCGATGGCTCTTTTTACGGAAGCATTAAATCGATCAATGGCGATAGGTTTTTGAAGATAGTCAGTGGCGTCATAATCAAACGCTTTCAGGGCATACTCTGCTTTAGAAGTGATAAAAATGATTTGCGGTTTTATTTTTAATCCATCCAGAAAATCAAAACCACTAATTACGGGCATCTCAATATCAAGAAATATTAAGTCTACATTATGGATAGACATACAACTTCTGGCTTCAATTGCATTCGAAAAATCCCCTATTAAATGTAAGTTAGGGTGATTGTTAACTAACTTTGCGATGATCATTCGTTGAATCGAACTATCATCCACTACGACACAGTTTAGTTTCATGACATTACCATTTAAGATTTGGATTAGTAAATATATTGTTTATTTTTCGATTTAACAAAAAATTACAATGAGATTTTTGTAGTTCAACGATTAAATCGAAAAAAACATTGGTAATTAAAAAATATTGGTTATTTTTGCAGCCAAATTAACAAATAAATAAATATTTATGAATCATTATGAAACTGTTTTCATTTTAAATCCCGTTTTATCTGAAGTCCAGGTAAAGGAAACAGTAAGCAAATTTGAAGATTTTCTTACTACTAGAGGAGCCGAAATGGTGTCGAAAGAGGACTGGGGCCTGAAAAAAATGGCTTACGAAATCCAAAATAAAAAAAGTGGTTTTTATCACTTATTCGAATTCAAAGTACCGGGAGAAGTTCTTATTGCTTTTGAAACTGAATTTAGACGTGACGAAAGAGTTATGCGTTTCTTAACTGTAAGTTTAGACAAACACGCTATTTCTTGGGCTGAAAGAAGAAGAACAAAATTAAAATCTCAAAAAGCTTAATATCATGGCTACATTACAACAATCTGCTTCAGGAAAAAAAGACGGGGATATCAGATATCTTACGCCTTTAAACATAGAAACTAACAAAACTAAAAAGTATTGTCGTTTCAAAAAATCAGGTATCAAATATATTGATTATAAAGATGGTGATTTTTTATTGAAATTTGTAAATGAGCAAGGAAAAATTCTTCCTCGTCGTTTAACCGGAACTTCATTGAAGTACCAAAGAAAAGTGTCTGTTGCCGTAAAAAGAGCACGTCACTTAGCGTTAATGCCATATGTGGCTGATTTACTAAAATAATATTTTAACTCAGTTGTTGGTTTTCTGAAATACGAAACCTAACTTCTATAAAAAAGGACAACAACATGGAACTTATACTTAGACAAGACGTTCAAAATTTAGGATTTAAAGATGATGTAGTAACTGTGAAAAACGGGTACGGTCGTAACTTTTTGATTCCACAAGGTCACGCACATTTGGCAACTTCTTCTGCAAAGAAGGTGTTGGCTGAAAACCTAAAACAAAGAGCGCACAAAGAAGCTAAAGTGGTAAGCGATGCACAAGCATTGGCTGAAACTCTAAAAGCGATCGAAATCAAAATTACTGCAAAAGCTGGTGGAGAAAAATTATTCGGTTCAATCACGAATATTGACATCGCTGATGCATTAGCAAAAGGCGGTCAAGTAATTGATAGAAAATTCATCACTAGCGGTATCGTTAAACGTACCGGTAAATACGCGGCTAGCGTTCGTTTGCATAGAGATGTAATTATAGAATTGCCTTATGAAATCGTTGCTGAATAATAACAATTTGTTAATAATTAGTTAATAAAATATTAAAATCACCCTCACGGGTGATTTTTTTTTGTCTATTTTCGCCGGATATAAACTCATATCTAAAGAAATGAAAAAAATTATTGTTTTATTGTTTTTTGTTTTTGGTCTTCATACGGTGACAGGTCAAACAACAACTTCCAGTATTAAGGGAATTGTAAAAAGTTCTGACACGGAGTTGCTTCCAGGAGCGATCGTTTATGCAACCCATACTCCAACAGGGTCTAATTATTCGGCACTATCAAATGCGGACGGTAGGTTTAACATTTTGAATATGAGAGTTGGAGGGCCATACAAAGTCACAGTGACTTATGTTGGGTTTCAAACGCAGGTTTTTAATGATATTTACCTAGAATTAGGGAAATCATTTAGCTTAGACGTTTTGTTGAAAGACGAAAGTCAACAACTAAGCGAAGTTAAAATTACAGGTTCAAAAAACAAAGTTTTCCAAAGCGGAAGAACAGGTGCTGAAACTACAATTGGTAGAAGGGAATTGACGGCTTTGCCAACTATCTCAAGATCAGCCGAAGATTTCACACGTTTGGAGCCTTCAGCTAGTGGTGGTTCTTTTGGTGGTAGAAATGACCAATACAACAGCTATTCGTTAAACGGAGCTGTTTTTAATAATCCTTTTGGATTAGACGCGGCCACTCCAGGTGGACAAACTGGTTCTCAACCAATTTCATTGGACGCAATAGACCAAATTCAGGTTGCAACCGCTCCTTATGATGTTACGTTGTCGGGATTTACGGGAGCTTCTGTAAATGCGGTAACAAAATCAGGTACGAATGAATTTCACGGTACTGCTTATGCTTTTTTTAGAAATCAAGATTTGACAGGAAGTAAGGTTAAGGGAGAAAAGATATTTGTTCCTTCATTAGAGCAAACCCAAGCTGGTTTCAGTATTGGCGGTCCAATTGTGAAAAACAAATTGTTCTTCTTTGCCAATTATGAAATTGAAAAAAGAAGTGATTTAGGATCTAATTTTGTTGCCAATGATGGTAACGGTACAACAGGAATTAATGAATCAAGAGTTTTAGCTACTGATTTAATTGCAGTTTCTGATGCTTTGTCATCTTTAGGTTATGATACAGGTGCTTATCAAGGTTTTACTCATAATTCGAACTCCAATAAAGGGATTATTAAATTTGATTGGAATATAGATGACAACAATAAATTAGCTGTTATATATAATTTCTTGGATGCTTCGAAAGACAAACCTGCACACCCAACTGCCCTTGGTTATAGAGGTCCTAATGCTTCTATACTTCAGTTTGAAAAGTCAGGATACCAAATAAACAATAAGTTAGATTCATTTTTACTTGAATTAAATTCAAAATTTAGTGAAACGGTTTCAAATAAATTGCAAGCGGGTTATACTCATTTTGATGATTTTAGAAATCCATTTTCTGGTCCAGCCCCAATTATTAACATTCAAGATGGAGCAGGTTCAAACTACATTATTGCTGGACACGAGCCATTTTCAATCCACAATACTCTGGATCAGAAAGTATTTCAAGTTACTGATAACTTAACTTACACTACAGGTGATCACGTTTTTACTTTTGGAGGTTCATTTGAAAAATACCAATTCAAAAATTCATTTAACTTAACTGCTTATGAAAATTTTGGAACTTTTGGTACTCTATTCAATTATTACGGAACATTTAGTCCATATCCTAGTGTTAATGCATTTTTACTAGATGCGGCACAGCCTATGGCAACAAGTTTTATTAAGCAAAATCTTGCTTACGCGCAAAACCAAAATAATTCTTTGAATTCATTTCCAGTAGGCGGAGATAAAGGTTGGAAGTTGTCTGAGTTAAATGTTGGACAGGTTGCATTTTATGCCCAAGATGACTGGAGTATTACTGATGATTTTAAATTGACTTTAGGTTTGAGAGCAGATAAACCTTTATATTTCAATACTTCTGATTTAATTCAAAAATATATTGATACGGATAACGGTGCTTCAAGAAATAATGCAACTCTTTATTATAACCCACAAACGGAAGCTAATGAGACTTTGATTTCTACAACATTGCCAACTGATAAGTTGCTTTGGTCTCCAAGATTAGGTTTCAATTGGGACGTTACAGGAGATAAAACGACGCAAGTACGTGGTGGAACTGGAATATTTACAGGAAAACTACCATTTGTATGGTTAGGAAATCAAGTAAGTGGCGCAGACGATGGTTTCTTTCAAATTATGGACAAAGATTTTAAATGGCCACAAGTTTGGAGAACTAGTTTGGGTGTTGATCACAGATTCGACAACGATTACATCATGACTGTTGATATGTCTTATAATAAAGATATCAATGGTGTTCACGTACAGAACTGGGGATTAAAAACTCCAAGTGGTACTTTAGGTGGTGTTGATGGTAGAGCAATCTATCTTGATTCTGACAAAGGGAGTAATAGTGCTTATGTGATGACAAATTCAGATAAGGGAAGAGTTTTCAACACTTCGGTTAAAATGCAAAAGAACTTTGATAATGGATTGTTCGCTAGTTTAGCGTATAACTATTTAGTTTCTAAAGATGTTAACTCTATTGAAGCAGAAATTACTGGAGATGCATTTGCTTTTAATCCTGCTTTAGGAAACGTAAATGATGCAGTTTTGTCTAATTCTAAATATGGTGACACACATCGTTTTATTGGTGTAGCTTCAAAGAAATGGAAATATGGTACTAACGACAAATGGTCTACTACTGTTTCTACATTCTTCGAATATGCTCAAGGTGGTCGTTTTGCTTACATCTATGGTGGTGACATCAATAATGACGGTTCAGGAACAAATGATTTGATCTATGTTCCTACTTCAACAGAAATTAACGCAATGGTATTTACAGGTGGACCTTCTCAAGGAGATGCGTTTGACGCCTTTATTGGTCAAGACGAATATTTGAATGGAAGAAGAGGGCAATATGCAGAACGTTACGGTGCTTTATCTCCTTGGAGAGGAAAATGGGATCTTAAATTAATGCAAGATTATAACTTCAAACCTTCTTCTAGTTCTAATAAAACAAACACAATTCAATTTAGTGTTGATGTGTTGAACTTAGGTAATTTACTTAATTCTGATTGGGGATTGGTTCAAGTGCCAACAAGTATACAACCAATTGGAGTTTCTGTAAATCAAACTACAAAAGAGCCGATATATACTTTTAATGGTTCACAAACTAAAACGTTCAATTACGATGCTAGTTTATTGTCAAGATGGCAAGCGCAATTTGGAATTAGATATATTTTCTAAATCCAAGTAATTAATAAATTTGAAAGCCTTCTTGAAAAAGAAGGCTTTTTTTATTTTAAAATTTTAAATTTGCAGTCCGGTTTTCAATGTTAGTTAGATGTTGGGAATATAATTAATGAAAATTGAATTCACAGGAAAAAAGAATTGAAATAGATTCTGACTGAGGATTATAAAATTTAAAACTAGTATGAAATATACAAGATTGACAAAGGAGCAATTTGAAGAGCTAACGCAGGAATTCAGTACATTTTTGGCAACGCAAACTATTGACAAAGCGGAGTGGGATACCATAAAAGCCGAGAAACCGGAGGTTGCCGAGCAAGAACTGGACGTTTTTTCTGATCTGGTTTGGGAAGGAGTACTTACAAGGGCTGAATATCTGGAGCATTTTTCAAAAAACCATATTTTTCTTTTCCAAAGTTTCGATACACATGTTCAGTCGATAGTTCTTAAATCGTTGGTTCCTGAGGTTGACTTTTTGACTAAAGAGGGATTGCAATGGCTTAGTGACAATATGTTTACTGAAACCATCGAAATGAAAACGGGAAAAAAAGAGTTTTCAGAAGATAGAAACAGATCCCTTTTTGCATTAATTCAACAAGGTGCTTTCTTGAGTGACGGTCAACTGTACAAGCAAATAAATTCGATTATTGAATCGTAATTCGGTTGATATTTATTTTTAATTGGCTATTTTAGTACGCGATTTTCAAGTACTAAAGTAGCCAATTTTTATTTTCTATGGACATTCAAAATACGATTCAAAAATTAAGGGAAGAACTTAATCTTCACAATTATAATTATTATGTCCTGGACAATCCAACCATATCTGACTATGAATTTGATTTAAAATTAAAACAGCTCCAAGACTTAGAAAATCAATATCCGGAATACTTTGACGAGAATTCCCCTACGCAGCGAGTGGGTGGAGCGATCACGAAGAGTTTCAAAACGGTCCCTCACGAATATAGGATGTATTCGCTTGACAATTCCTACTCAAAAGAGGATCTTGTGGAGTGGGAAAAACGCATTCAAAAAGTATTGGGCGATGTGCAACTGGAATACACTTGTGAATTAAAATATGACGGGGCATCGATTAGCATAACTTATGAAAACGGAAAATTAAAGCGAGCGCTGACTAGGGGAGACGGTTTTCAGGGTGATGATGTGACGAATAACATTAAAACCATAAAATCCATTCCATTACAGTTGCAGGGCGATTTTCCTGATAAATTTGATGTTCGGGGTGAGATCATCCTCCCATTTGCAGGTTTCGAAAAAATGAACCAAGAATTAATCGAAATTGGGGAAACACCTTATTCTAACCCCAGAAATACGGCATCAGGAAGTTTAAAATTGCAGGACAGTGCCGAGGTGGCCAAAAGGCCGCTTGACTGCTTGTTATATTTTATAATTGGAAATAAATTGCCTTTCGACACCCAGTTTGGAGGCTTGGAAAAGGCCAGAAAATGGGGCTTTAAAGTGCCTAAGGAAGCCAAACTGGCCACTAGTCTAGCTGAAGTTTTTCAGTATATCGATTATTGGGATGTTCACAGACACAAACTGCCATACGAAACGGATGGAGTGGTGGTTAAAGTGAACAGTCTTCATTATCAGGACGAATTAGGTTTTACCGCCAAGTCTCCGCGTTGGGCAATGGCCTATAAATTCAAATCGGAACAGGTTTCAACTAAGCTAAACTCGATAAGCTATCAAGTGGGGAGAACTGGGGCGATTACGCCCGTGGCAAATTTAGAACCGGTACAGTTGGCTGGAACTATCGTCAAAAGGGCTTCGTTGTACAATGCAGATCAGATTGAAAAACTGGACATTCGCGTGGGCGACACCGTTTTTGTGGAAAAAGGGGGCGAGATTATACCTAAAATAATAGCGGTAGATTTGAGTAAACGTCCAGAGAATTCTGAACCGACGCAGTACATTAGCCATTGTCCGGAATGTAATACTGAATTGGTTAGAAATGAAGGCGAAGCCAATCATTATTGTCCAAATTTTTATGGTTGTCCTCCTCAAATTATCGGAAGAATACAGCATTTTATTTCGAGGAAAGCCATGGATATCGAGGGTCTTGGAGGGGAAACGGTGGCTTTGCTTTTCAATAATGGACTGGTGCACAATTATGCGGATTTATATGAGCTTAGCGTAGACCAAATTCGTCCTTTGGAACGAATGGCGCAAAAATCAGCCGAAAATTTGGTTAAAGGAGTTTCCGATTCTAAAAATATTCCATTCGAACGTGTTCTGTATGCGCTGGGAATACGTTTCGTAGGAGAAACGGTTGCCAAAAAATTGGCCAAACACTATAAAAATATCGATGCATTGAGTCAGGCTAGCTTAATGGATTTAGTTTTGGTGGATGAAATCGGGGAGCGGATCGCACAAAGCGTCATTGATTTTTTCGAAAATAACGAAAACAGAACCATCATAGAAAGACTGAAAAGTTACGGAGTCCAATTCGAGATCGTTGAGAAAGTAAATCCTGATGCCACGGATAAATTGGCTGGTAAAACATTCGTGGTTTCGGGCGTTTTCGAACAGTTTTCAAGGGACGATTTGAAAAAGGCAATTGAAGACAATGGCGGAAAGGTGGGAAGCTCTATTTCTTCCAAGACCGATTATGTTGTTGCAGGAGATAACATGGGGCCAGCCAAATTGGAGAAGGCCAATAAACTCAATATTCCAATACTCTCAGAAAGTGATTTTATGAAGCTGATTAGTTAGAATTTTAAATAAAAAAATGAAGGTTATTAGTAAAAAAACTGATTTGGAAAAACCTTTAATCACATTGTATTTTTTAACTGGATTGATTGAGGTTATAACCGAGGTCTCTTTGGATAATAATATTCAGTATGTGATTAAGCCTCTGCTTGCAGTATTAATATCGGTATTGTATTGGTATTCTTCCACGCGTAGAAACTCGCTCTTTTTTATCAATATTGTTTTTTTGTTGATTGGCAGGATGTACTTTATATCAGGTGAAATTAGCATGCTTTTTTATGCTTTAATAGCTGTTTTTTTTCATCGTATCGTTGAGATATATTATACCGTTAAGTTAATCAAACTCCAAGATTATATTCCGTCCATTTTAGCTTCGATACCCTTTCTGATTTTTTTCCTGTATTTGGTATCTATTCCTGAAGGTATTTTGATCAGAAGCTATGTGATTTTGATAGTTCAAATCCTCTCAATTTCACTGCTTAGCGGAATTATTCTATCTCAATATCTGTCGCCGTTTAATAAAAAAAACAGTTGGCTATTTGTTTTTGGACTGATGTCCTTGATGCAAACTTTTGTGATATTTTTGGAGAAGTTTTACCTTTCAGGGTCTAATTTTATAAGCTTGAGACCTATGGCATTGTTGTTAAATACGATGGTTTGTTTTTCTTTCTATAAGTTTGTCCTCGCCACCGAAAGATTAAACGACGATTGATTTCCCTTCGGAAGCCTTTCTTTTGTTCGAGTCAAAATAAAAATCAATGCGGCCCAAATTTATCCCATAACAGCCTACCTGATTCACAAGGACTTCCTCGCCAATAAGGTTTTTAATGACAGTTGGTTTGTCAAGAAAAGTATGCGTATGTCCACCAATTATTAAATCAATATCCTGCGTCAACGCCGCTAACTGTAAATCACAAATTTTATTGGGTTCGTTTTTGTAACTGTAACCAAGATGCGAAAGGCAAATAATCAAGTCACATTTTTGCTCTTTTTTTAATATTCGAATCATTTCTTGGGACGCTTCAACAGGGTCGCTATAAACGGTTTCTTTGTACATTTTCTTATCGACCAAACCGTCAAGTTCGATCCCTATTCCGAAAACGCCAACCTTGATTCCATTCTTATTGAAAATTTTATAGGGTTTTACCAAGCCGTCCATCATCGTGTTCTTGAAGTCATAATTGGCCGATAAAAAGTCAAATTTCGCATGAGGCGTTTGTGCGTACAGGCCCTCAACGCCGTTGTCAAAGTCATGATTACCTATTGTAGAGGCATCGTATTGCATCATGCTCATTAATTTAAATTCAAGTTCCCCACCATAATAGTTGAAATACGGAGTCCCCTGGAAAATATCGCCCGCATCAAGCAATAATACGTTAGGGTCTTCTTTCCTGATCGTTTCGATCAATGAAGCTCTTCTCGCTACACCGCCCTTATTTGGATTTCTGGGATGATCGGCAGGAAAAGGATCAATGTGACTGTGTACGTCGTTTGTATGCAAAATAGTAATTTTTTTTACATTTGCCGAAGTAAAACTGCTTAACGACAGCCCTAAACCCAGCATCGCAGTGCTCGCAACGGTCTTCTCTATAAAATCTCTTCTTTTCATTTGTGTGTTTTTTGGAGCTAATTCCCGCTTTCCGCTACAATCTTTTTTGTCTCGTCAAAAAACGATACAAGAAAAGGATTTACGCTCCAATCGGGGCTATGGTTATTTAGTACACTACAACGTCTTGTTTAGCAACTGTAATTCTAATGTCATGCAGAACTGGGATTGTGTCTATTTCTTTAAAATAGTCAATCAATATATTTCTCAACTTGTAATCTAAGTCATAGGTCTGTATGCCCTTCTTAAAGAAAGACATATTGTCCCCACCATTTGCGAGATAATCATTGGTGCCCACATAGTAAACTTTGTTGATTTCTATGGGCTTGCCTTGAACTAAAATATTTTCCGGTTGATTGTCTTTATCAATGGTAAAAGTCATTCCTGAAAGGGGATGGGGTTGCTTTTCATGAATGAAGTAGCTGACCATATCCAATACTTGCTCTCCTTTTAATGCCACGACGACAAGACTGTTTTCAAAAGGCATGATTTCAAAAGCATTTCTGGCAGTTACATTGCCCTTTGGTAGAATAGCGCGAATGCCACCTTGATTGAGTAAGCAGATGTCGATAGTTTTGTTTGCGCGTGCCTTAAAAACAACATTTGCACGATTTAGTATCACGTCCGACATTAGATTGCCAATAGTCGTTTGCCATTTACCCGAACTTTTAGCCAAAGTTTCGGGACAGTATGCTAAAACACTGTCTAGGTCCTGGTTTATGCGCTCACGGTATGGTTTGATAAATCGTTCTATTTCAGTTGCCCGACCAATTTTTTCGGTGATAGCTAACTGTTCCCCTTCTATTTTTGTAAGATGTAGTGTTTTAGTACTGCAGGAAACGACTGTGAAAAATGTTAAGAATATAACAAAAAGTTTTAAAAATTCGTTATACTTTTTTAGATTTACCATTTATAATATGACTTAATTAATTAATTTTGTAAGCGAGTAAAAATAGTATGTTTTTGAATTATATAAAAGATTTTTCTGTAAAAAAAAGATTAAAAATCAATCTGCAGCACATAAAAAGTGCTTTAGCTAATGATTCTATAAAGACAGTTGGTTTGCTTATAGACGAAAGCTATTTTTGGGAAACGAAGGCTTTATTAAAGGGGCTTGCTGACAATGGAATTTTAGAGGAAAACATAGAGGTTATCATTTACAGGGATAAGTTAAAGAAAAACAGGACCAACACAAAACCGGCTTTTACTGATGCTCATTTAAAATGGAATGCCGCAATAAGTAACAGTGCCGTAAATGACTTTATAAATAAAGAGTTCGATTTGCTGATCAGCTATTATGATGTGGAAAAAGCAATTTTGCTTGTCGTGACGCACGACTCAAAAGCTTCTTTTAAAGTTGGTTTTTCTTCTGTCGACAAAAGATTCAACGATCTCATGATAAATACCACTGTCGAAAATTACAAAGTCTTCACCAACGAATTATTTAGATATTTAAAAATTTTAAACAAAATATAATCCAGTATGCAAGCATTAATAGGAACTGGCGTTGCCTTGGTAACCCCTTTTAAAGAGGATTTCTCAATCGATACGGAAGCATTGAAAAGCATCGTGAATTTCTCTGTCGATGGGGGGATTGAATATCTTGTAATTTTAGGTACAACTGCAGAAAACGCGACATTATCCCAAGAGGAGAAGGAATTGGTTATAAAAACGGTTGTCGACAGTAATAATGGAAGATTGCCATTGGTGCTCGGAGTAGGAGGCAATGACACCATGAAGATTGTTGAAGAATTGAAAACAAGAGATTTCTCTGCTTTCGTCGCGATACTTTCGGTTTCTCCATTTTACAATAAGCCCACCCAAGAAGGTATTTACCAACATTTTAAAATGGTGGCTGAAGCTTCCCCGATTCCCGTGATTTTGTACAACGTTCCGGGAAGAACCGCAAGTAATATGTTGCCGTCAACCGTGCTGCGTTTGGCAAATGATTTCAAAAATATCGTAGCCATAAAAGAAGCAGCTGGAGATATGGTGCAGGCCATGCAGTTGATAAAAAATAAACCGGACAATTTTCTGGTAATATCTGGGGACGATATGATCGCTTTGCCAATGGTTTTAGCGGGCGGTTCGGGTGTGATTTCAGTGATTGGACAGGGTTTCCCAAAGGAATTTTCCGAAATGATACGCTTGGGGTTGAACCGTAAGGTAAATGATGCCTATAAAATTCAATACGTATTGGATGATTGCATCGATATGATTTTCGAGCAAGGGAATCCTGCCGGAATCAAACAAGTGTTTAAATCACTTGGAATAGCCGAGAATTTCGTGCGTCTGCCATTAGTGACGGTTGATGAATCATTACGGGACAGGATAGATCAATTTGTGAAAAAAAATGACAAATAAGACTGTAAAACCTTACTTTTTTTTAAAGTAAGAAATATTTTGTAGTAGCTAAATTAATAACTAAATTTGCCACCGAAACTGTGGTATGATTTTTTGTGGATTGTATGCAATCCAAAGATTAAATAAAATAAATAAAATGAAGAAAATTATATCTCTATTGTTTTTCGCGATTCTTTTCAATTCCTGTGGTGAATACCAAAAAGCATTAAAAAATGATGACGTTGCCGTAAAGTTTGAGATGGGAACTAAATTATATGAAGCTGGAAGCTACACTAAGGCAATTCGCCTTTTTGAACAAATTGCACCCGCGTACAGGGGGAAGCCACAAGCAGAGAAATTATTCTACATGTTTGCACAATCCTATTACAAAACGAAACAATATTATCTGGCGGGATATCAGTTTGAGAGTTTCGTTTCCGGATATCCAAAAAGCGAAAAAGTTCAAGAAGCTGCTTACTTGGGAGCAAAAAGTTACTCAATGCTGTCGCCGGTGTATAGTCTGGACCAGTCGGACACCGTCAAAGCAATTGACAAATTACAGGCTTTTATCGATGCTTATCCCAATTCGGAGTATTTGGCCGACGCCAATCAAGCCGTAAAAGCTTTGAGTGAAAAAATCGAGAAAAAAGTGTATGAAAATGCCAAAGGATATAATACGATATCTGACTACAAATCGGCAATAGTGGCTTTAGATAATTTTATAGCTGATTATCCTGGAACACCGTTCAAAGAGGATGCCTTATTTTATAAGTTTGATTCTGCATATCAATTAGCCATAAATAGTGTTGCCGAAAAAATGGAGGAACGTTTAAATGTTGCGGTAACCGCTCATTCGAACCTTATGAAATTTAACGCCGATACCAAGTATAAAGGGCAAGCCAACGAAATGCTAGCTCGTGTTGAAAAAGATTTACAAAAATTTACTAAATAATTAAAGTCATGGATTTAAAAAAGACGAATGCTCCAGTAAATACAATAACATACAATAAAACTGTTATTGAAGAGCCTACTGGTAATGTGTATGAAGCGATAACCATTATGGCTAAAAGAGCAAACCAAATCAATTCTGAAATCAAAAAAGAATTGACTGAAAAACTGGAAGAATTTGCTACATATAATGACAGTCTTGAAGAAGTTTTTGAAAATAAAGAACAAATTGAGGTTTCAAAATTCTACGAAAAATTGCCAAAGCCTCATGCTTTAGCTGTTCAAGAATGGTTAGACGGTAAAATTTACCACAGAGATTCAAATAAATAATAGTACCATGTCAGTTTTAAGTGGTAAGAAAATTTTGCTAGGAGTCTCCGGTGGAATTGCCGCCTATAAAACAGCGTCTTTAGTACGACTTTTCATAAAAGCAGGTGCACATGTCCAAGTGATAATGACACCTGCTTCTAAGGATTTTGTAACTCCGCTCACCTTGTCCACCTTATCTAAAAACCCGGTGCATTCCAGTTTTTACAATTTGGAAGATGAAAATGAGGAATGGAATAATCACGTAGAACTGGGATTATGGGCTGACCTGATGGTAATAGCCCCCGCTACGGCAAATACTTTGTCAAAAATGGCAAATGGAATTTGCGATAATCTTCTTATTGCAACTTATCTATCAGCAAAATGTCCCGTTTATTTTGCACCCGCAATGGATTTGGATATGTACAAACATCCTTCAACAATTGCCAGTTTTAATTCTCTGAAACAATTCGGAAACACCATAATTCCCGCAGAAAGTGGCGAATTGGCTAGTGGACTTTCCGGTGAGGGAAGAATGGCTGAACCCGAAAATATAATTGCTTTCTTGGAAGCTGATTTGGAAAGTAGATTACCCCTAAAAGGAAAAAAAATTCTAATTACTGCCGGTCCTACATACGAATCAATAGATCCTGTACGTTTTATTGGGAATCATTCCTCCGGTAAAATGGGGTTTGATATAGCCAATAGCGCTGCAAATCTGGGAGCATCTGTGATATTAGTGTCCGGACCTTCCACTTTCAAGGCAGATCATTCTTTGATTGAAGTCGTTAACGTGGTTTCTGCCCAAGAAATGTATGATGCCTGCCATCAGTATTTTGATGATGTGGATGTTGCGATAGCGGCAGCTGCCGTCGCTGATTACAGGCCAAAGCATGTGGCCAACCAAAAAATAAAAAAAGCGGCAGATAGTTTTGTCATTGAGCTCGAAAAGACCAAAGATATTTTGGCGTCTTTGGGAAACATCAAGAAAAATCAGTTTTTAATTGGGTTTGCATTGGAGACCGAAAATGAAATTGAAAATGCGAAGGCCAAAGTCCGGAAAAAAAACTTAGATTTGATTGTTCTGAATTCTTTGCAAGATCAAGGAGCTGGTTTTGGAAAACCAACAAATAAAGTTACCTTTATTGATAAGAATTTCAAAGTGGAACCGATGGATTTGAAATCTAAGGAAGCAGTTGCCGACGATATCTTAAATAAAGTAATAGCACATTTTTATGAATAAGATTCTTAGCTTTTTCTTACTTTTAACATTTGGGCTTACTCAAGCGCAACAGCTAAATTGTACGGTTACGGTAAATTCTGATAAATTGAGTAACGCCAACCAGCAAGTGTTCAAGACCTTGGAGAGTTCCCTGAATGAATTTGTCAATACAACGGACTGGACAGGGAAAAGTTACAAGCAAAATGAAAAAGTAAGTTGTTCGATGTATATCACCATGCTGTCAAATAATTCGGATCAGTTTTCCGCTACGATACAGGTACAGTCCTCAAGACCAGTTTATAATTCATCCTATTCCTCTCCCGTTTTAAACTATAACGACAAAGATTTTAGCTTTAGATACACGGAATTTGAAAATTTACTTTTCAATCCCACGGCATTCGAATCAAACCTGGTTTCGGTCATTTCCTTTTACAGTTATATGATCTTGGGAATGGATGACGACACTTTCGTTCTGGAGTCAGGAAACACAAATTTTGAAGTGGCACAAAACGTTGCAAATGTTGCGCAACAAGGTGGCTATAAAGGTTGGAGTCAGATTGACGGAAACCAAAACAGGTATTTTTTGATAAACGACATGTTATCGGGCTCATTTTCTGAATTGCGTAAGACAACAGTTGATTATCATGCGGGCTTAGACCTTATGTCCAAAGATTTAAAATCTGCCAAAGAAAAAATAAAGTCATCCCTAATTAATTTGAACAAATTACATGCTTCAAAACCCAATTCTTTTTTGACTCGCGTGTTTTTTGATGCCAAATCGGATGAAATTCTTTCCGTTTTTTCTGGAGGTCCAAGCGTATCTATAGCTGATTTGGTGGAAAGTTTGAATAAGACTTCCCCTTTGAACTCAGCTAAATGGGAATTGATCAAATACTAGGCTGCCCATTCATTTCCAATTTTAAATCTTCATTATAAAAAAATATAGATGATAACCACACTATCGATAAAAAACTATGCCTTAATAGAAAAATTATCCATTGATTTTTCAAAAGGTTTTTCAATTATCACTGGAGAAACCGGCGCAGGTAAATCGATAATATTAGGGGCTTTGGGATTAGTGTTGGGAAAAAGAGCGGACTTGACATCTTTGAAAAACAAAGACGAAAAGTGCATTATAGAGGCTCATTTTGAAATTTCCAAATACAATCTGACTGCTTTTTTTGAAGCCAATGATTTGGATTATGAACCGGAAACCATCATTCGACGTGAAATTCTTCCATCGGGAAAATCGAGGGCTTTTATCAATGATAGTCCCGTAAATCTTCAGGAACTCCAAGAATTGGGTCTGTTTTTGATTGACATACATTCACAACAGCAGACACAAGAACTTTCGGACGAAAAGGTCCAGTTCGAAATTATAGATGCCGTTTCCAACAATCAGGAAATCGTTTTGGAGTACCAATCGCTTTTAAAAAGCTATAAAGCGGACAAATCCAAAATGAATGCTCTTTTGAAAAGGCAAGCTGAATCCGCCAAGGAGCAGGAATACCATGCTTTTTTGCTAAACGAATTGCATGAGACGCAATTGAAATCCGGTGAGCAGGAACTTCTTGAAGCTGATTTCGAAAAATTGAATAACGTTGAAATTATTAAGGAATCACTCGATAAATCTTTGGCCATTGCCAATGAGGAGCAAATTGGCGTTTTGAATAATTTGAAGGAAATTAAAGTAGCGTTGCAGAAAATTGCTTCCTTTTCGACGGATTACAGTTCATTATTGGAAAGGACAGCAAGTCTCGCCATAGAATTTGATGACATTACGGATGAACTGAATAGATGTTCTGACAAGCTGATCAATGACCCAGAACAATTGGATTTAATCAGCCAGAAACTACAATTGATTTATAATTTGCAAAAGAAACATCAAGTTTCTACTGTCGATGAATTATTGGAAATTCAAACCAATTTGGAAAACTCAGTTTTTGAATTGGGCAATTTAGAAGCTGAAATTCTAAAATTAACAAAATCGATAGAAGAAAAAGCAGCCGGATTGGATGTGCTTTCGGATGCTATTCATGGAAATAGAGTAAGCGCCATTCCTGTTTTGACGGAGAAAATGATCCAAATTTTAGAAACTTTGGGGATGCCTAATGTGCGTTTTAATATTGAAATTAATAAAACGGTAACCTATTTCAATAACGGAAAAGACGAATTGCAGTTTTTATTTTCAGCCAATAAAGGGTCTGATTTTGGTTTGCTGAAAAAAGTCGCGTCCGGGGGTGAAATGTCGAGAATTATGTTGGCGGTAAAGGCGATACTAGCGCAGTATTCAAAACTTCCCACTTTGATTTTCGATGAAATTGACACCGGTGTCTCGGGAGAAATTGCGATCAAGATGGGGGAGATTATGAAAGAGATGAGCCAGGATATGCAGATTTTTGCCATTACCCATTTGCCGCAAATTGCAGCCAAAGGTGACGCACATTTCAAGGTGTTCAAATCAACGATAGGGGATGATACGCAATCGGAGTTGAAACTTTTATCGGAGGATGAACGCGTCGTTGAAATCGCACAAATGTTGTCAGGGACTGTCATCTCAGATTCGGCCTTAAATCACGCAAAAGCCTTGTTGAACTAAATAAATGCCTTATATTTGTCGATCAAAACGACTGGTTTCATTAGATAAAATCATTGTTTTGGTCACTTTTTTGCATTAAAAAAAATATAAATATATTTTAGATATTATGATTATAGAACCTAGAACGAGAGGATTTATTTGCACGACATCTCACCCTAAAGGATGCGAGCAAAATGTTAAAAATCAAATTGAATACGTTAAATCGAAAGGGCACATAAATGGGGCTAAAAAAGTATTGGTAATCGGCGCTTCAACCGGTTTCGGTTTGGCTTCGAGAATTGCAAGTGCTTTTGGTTCCGATGCGGCAACGGTTGGCGTGTTTTTTGAAAAACCTCCTACGGAAGGTAAAACGGCTTCTCCAGGCTGGTATAATTCTGCAGCTTTTGAAAATGAGGCCCATAAAGCGGGGTTGTATGCAAAAAGTATCAATGGGGATGCGTTTTCCAATGAAATTAAAAAACAAACATTAGATCTTATAAAAAGCGATTTGGGACAAGTTGATTTAGTTATCTACAGTTTGGCTTCCCCTGTTCGCATGCATCCGCTTACCGGTGTATTACACCGTTCCGTATTGAAACCGATCGGAAGCGTTTTTACCAATAAAACGGTTGATTTTCATTCAGGAAAAGTTTCCGAAATTTCGATACAGCCTTGCACTGACGAGGATATTGAAAACACGGTTGCAGTTATGGGAGGCGAAGACTGGGCTATGTGGATAGACGCTTTGAAGGCGGAAAATTTATTGGCTCCCGGGGCAACAACTGTCGCTTATTCCTATATTGGGCCGTCATTAACTGAGGCCGTATATAGAAAAGGTACTATCGGAAGGGCTAAAGATCATCTTGAGGCTACCGCTTTTAGCATCACTGACAGCTTGGCTGATATTAACGGGAAAGCTTATGTTTCTGTCAATAAAGCATTGGTTACCCAGGCTAGTTCGGCGATTCCGGTTATCCCGTTGTACATTTCGTTATTGTATAAAATAATGAAAGGGGAAGGGATTCATGAGGGATGTATTGAGCAAATCCAGCGTTTGTATCAAGACAGATTGTTTTCTGGCTCGGCTGTTCCTACGGATGAAAAAGGACGAATTCGTATCGATGATTTAGAGATGCGCCCTGACGTTCAGGAAAAAGTGGCAAAGTTGTGGAATGAAGCAGTTACCGAAAACTTGTCCGAAATATCGGATTTGGAAGGGTATAGAAAAGATTTTTACAATTTATTCGGATTTGATGTCGAAGGCGTGGAATACAAAGCCGATGCAGATGAAATGGTAAATGTTTCAAGTATAGTATAATCTGGTTTTACGAGATTGAAAATTTTTATATAATGCATCTTAATTTCATAATGGTTTTATTCATTTAGAAATTAAGCTGCATTTTTTTATTGACTTTAAACTAGTTCACTATGTACAATTTATTAAAAGGAAAAAGAGGAATCATATTTGGAGCATTGGATGAAAATTCAATAGCTTGGAAAACTGCCGAAAGGGTACATGAAGAGGGAGGCGTTTTTGTGCTTTCGAACGCTCCCGCCTCAATACGAATGGGGACAATCGAAGAACTTGCCCAAAAAACAGGCTCGCAGATTATTCCTGCTGACGCAACATCCGTAGCTGATTTGGAAATTTTGGTTGATAAAGCAGTGGAGGTATTGGGAGGCAAGATTGATTTTGTGCTGCATTCGATAGGAATGTCCGTGAATGTTCGAAAGGGGAATCATTACACCAACCAAAATTATGATTACACGGAGAAAGGTTGGAACGTCTCGGCTGTTTCTTTTCACAAGGTGATGCAGGTACTGTATAAAAAAGATGCCATGAACGAGTGGGGGAGCATTGTGGCGCTGTCTTATATGGCTGCGCAACGCGTTTTTCCGGATTATAACGATATGGCCGACAATAAGGCGTATTTGGAATCCATTGCCCGCAGTTTCGGCTATTTCTTCGGACGGGATAAAAAAGTGAGGGTAAATACCATATCACAATCCCCAACGGCAACAAAGGCAGGTCAGGCGGTCAAAGGTTTTGGCGGGTTTATTGCTTTTGCAGAAAAAATGTCTCCTCTCGGTAATGCAACCGCTTTGGATTGCGCCAATTATACGGTGTCCATGTTTTCAGATCTAACCAGAATGGTTACGCTTCAAAATTTGCTGCATGACGGGGGGTTTTCAAATATGGGAGTCAGCCAGGAGGTCATGGAAATGTTTGAATAAAAACAATTTTTGCACTAATATATTTTTAGAAACCATCAATTATTTATTGATGGTTTTTTTATTGATAAAGTATATCTTTGTTGAAAATTTGCCTACCATCTTCTAATTAATTCTCCTGACAAGACTATGTTTTATTCGTTAATTATTCCAGTTTATAACCGCCCAGATGAAGTAGATGAACTTTTAGAAAGTTTGTCGAAAAGCGACTATAAAGAAGATTTTGAAATAGTTATTGTGGAAGACGGATCCTCGGTAAAATGTGAGGATGTGGTACACAAATATGACAGTAAATTGTCTATTTCCTATTATTATAAGGAAAATTCAGGTCCAGGGGATTCCAGGAACTACGGAATGAAAAAAGCCAAAGGGGATTACTTTATCATATTCGATTCCGATTGTATTATTCCGGCGGAGTATTTGACCGAAGTTGATAAAGCCCTGAAAGAATATTATGTGGACTGTTATGGTGGACCTGATAGGGCTCTTGACAGTTTTTCTGATATACAAAAGGCAATCAATTTTGCGATGACTTCTTTTCTTACCACTGGTGGAATTAGGGGAGGTTCTGAAAAAATCGATAAATTTCAACCAAGGAGTTTCAATATGGGTTTGTCCAGAAAAGCTTTTGAAGCTTCGAAAGGCTTCGGAAACATCCATCCCGGCGAAGATCCCGACTTGTCGATACGGCTATGGAATCTAGGTTTTGAAACCAAACTCTTCCCAAATGCGTATGTATATCATAAGAGAAGGATTGATTGGGATAAATTTTCGGTTCAGGTTAATAAATTTGGCAAAGCACGACCTATTCTTAACAGCTGGTATCCAAAATATAATAAGCTTACCTTCTTTTTCCCGTCGGTCTTCATCGCTGGATTTGTGGTGGCCGTATTGCTATTGATTTTTAACTCTGATTTATTGCTGCAGTTGTATTTTGTTTATTTTTTGGTCTTGTTTTTGGTTTCAAGCTATCAAAACAAGAGTCTCAAAATTGGCTATTTATCGGTAGTTGCAGTCTGGAAACAGTTTTACGGGTACGGTATCGGATTCATGGAATCGTATTTGAAAGTTATAATACTGAAACAAAAACCTCAAATCGCTTTTCCTGAATTATTTTTCAAAATTTGATATGACAAAAATTATTGGTTTAACAGGCGGGATTGGAAGTGGAAAAACAACCATTGCCAATCATTTCAGATCCTTGGGTGTCCCCGTTTATATTGCTGACGATGAGGCAAGAATAATAATGCAATCAGAGGAAGTTATAAGTAGTATTAAAGAATCGTTTGGCGGCACAATTTTTGAGGATGGTATTTTGAATAGGGCACGTCTGGCTGAAATCGTTTTTGGCGACCCGGTTAAATTGAAACTCCTCAATGAGATTGTGCATCCCGCGGTAAAAAAGCATTTCAAACAATGGCTTTTGGATCATGAAAAATTTCCTTTAGTCGTTTATGAAGCGGCAATTCTATTTGAAAGCGGTAACTATAAAGATTTTGACTGGATTATAACCGTATCCGCCCCGCTCGAATCAAGAATTCAACGGGTAATTGAAAGGGACGGAGTCACAAGGGAACAGGTTTTGGAACGAATAAAAGCGCAATGGTCTGATGAACAGCGCGTTTCAAAAAGCGATTTTGTTATTGAGAACATTGATCCTGAAATTGCCAAAAGAAAAACGGAAGAAATTCTTAAAATTTTGAAGATAAAACAAAAGGAATCTTAAATGTTAATGTTTGGTTAATAGATTGTCATCCATAATGTTAAAATGTTAATTTTGTCCTGATGAATAAACTTTTTTTTAGATTACTGGTTTTGTTAATGAGCTTGTCCTTAGTGGGCATAATTCTTGTTCAGGTATATTGGTTTAATACCTCGTTCAAGAATAACAACGAGCAATTTAAATTTCACGTAACTCAGGTGATTGGTAAGGTTGCAGATAAACTTCAAAAACAGGAAGCTTACAGTTTTTATGATAAGTACAATCATTACAAAGACAGCACAGGAAAAATACCTCAAAAAAACGATTTATTAGAGTTTTATTATGTTCAGAAAAACCCGCGAACAAATGAAACTATTGTTTATTCAAATAGTATTATATCAGAAGATTACAATATTTCATCCACGTTCTTTGATAAAAAGTTTAATAACGACAGATTTAAAAATTTTAGTTCCAAGCGTGTAACTGAGATTTATAATGATAATATCATTGATAAATCAAATTTGCAACAAAGTCTGATACCGGATGTGAAGATTGAGAAGTCTGGAAATTTGGATGTCTTGGACAATGCCCAATTTGAAATTTTCTTTAAGGACATTGCTTCGGCAATGCCAATTCAAGAACGAGTTTCAAAGGAAATGCTACAAAAGCTAATCAAAAAGGAATTAGAAGAATATGGCGTAAAAACAAAATTTGAATTTGGCATATACAGTAATGGTTTGGCTACGAAAATTAAGTCAGATGAATTTACCTATGACAAGGAAGCAACTTATTCCATCCCGGTTTTTACCGATAACGAAGGGAATGAAAGATATAAATTATTAGTCACGTTTCCGCACAAGAAAAAGTTTTTGTTGTCTGAACTGATTAGTATTACGATTCTGTCGATTATTTTCACGTTAATTATTTTAGTGGCCTACACGAGTGCATTAAATCAATTGATTCGTCAACGTCAAATTTCTGAAATCAAAACAGATTTCATTAATAATATGACCCATGAGTTTAAAACGCCTATTGCCACTATTAATTTGGCCTTGGATGCGATAAAAAACCCGAAAATTATTGACGACAAGGAAAAGGTGTTGAAATACCTGCAGATGATTCGTGACGAAAACAAACGCATGCATGCACAGGTCGAAAACGTTTTGAGGATTTCCAAACTTGAGAAAAAAGAACTTGATATCGAAAAGGAATCAAGTGATGTAGAAGAGGTTATAAATGATGCGATCGAGCATGTTAATTTAATTTTGGAAGATAGAGGAGGAAGGATTACAACTCATTTTGACGCCACTAGAACAACAGTTTTAATAAATGAAGTTCACTTTACAAACGTGATTGTAAATGTACTGGAAAATGCGATAAAATATTCTCCAGGCATCCCCGAAATTAAAGTTTTTACAGAAAATGTAAAAGACATGATTCTTATAAAAGTGACGGACAAAGGATTGGGTATGAGTAAGGTGGCCCAAAAAAGAGTTTTTGAGAAATTTTATAGAGAACACACAGGAAACATACATAATGTCAAAGGGCATGGTTTAGGTTTAGCCTATGTTAAAAGAATTGTTGAAGACCATAATGGTCAGGTCTATGTAGAAAGTGAAAAGGGAAAGGGAAGTACCTTCATAATAAAAATACCATTAATAAATTAGATATGGAAAATATAAATAAAAAAATACTTTTAGTAGAAGACGACCTTAACTTTGGTGCAGTGCTTAAAGATTATTTAATGCTAAATGATTTTGACGTCACTCTTGCCAAAAATGGTATGGAAGGCTTTGAAAAATTTAAAAAAGACACCTATGATCTATGCATCCTTGATGTTATGATGCCATACAAAGATGGCTATACATTAGCCAAGGAAATAAGAGAAAAAAATAGCGAAGTGCCAATTATCTTTCTTACCGCAAAATCCATGAAGGAGGACGTCTTAAAAGGGTATAAAGCTGGTGCTGATGATTACTTGAATAAGCCGTTCGATTCCGAAGTACTGCTGATGAAAATAAAAGCGATCATTCAAAGAAAATCATCCGATACCAAAAGTGAACAAGTGCAACACGAATTCAATATTGGGAAATTTCACCTTAATTCAAAGTTGAGATTCTTGACTTTTAATGGGGAAGAGCCTATAAAATTGTCTCCAAAAGAGAATGAGTTGTTGAAAATGTTGATTCTTCACGAAAATGATTTGATGCCGAGAGAATTGGCATTAACGAAAATATGGAGAGACGATAATTATTTCACCTCAAGAAGTATGGACGTATACATCGCCAAGCTAAGAAAATATCTTAAACTGGACGAGGATGTTGAAATTCTTAATATTCATGGCGAAGGATTTAGGTTAGTGGTCAAAAACAAAGTTGAAAAATAAAAGTATAAGAAAAAGGCTTCGAGAAATCGGAGCCTTTTTTTATGCTTTAATGGGAAGGTACAGTAATTAGGAATTGTTAAAATTTTGTTTCAAAAGGCATATGCAGTAACTGAGCTTTCCAGGAATTCACCCAAGATTCAACTGTAGCGCGAAACAATTTTTGTTTTCTTTTGTAATGCTGAAGATGATGGAATCTTCAGACAGATTTTCATGAATTATAACTTTGTCATTTAGGGATAACTCTTTCAAAAAATTCATTTCAAAACTTTTAATTTTTTGACCGAGAATTAAATCTACTTCAAGATGGTCCAAGCACCATTCTAGATACTTAACATTGTTGACGTGGTTTACGATGTCCAAATCGGACAGATACACCGATTTTTCAAACAGCTGCTCTTTCTCGGAGTTGATGTTTATTTTTGAAAAGCTTTCGCTGGTAGCTTTCAACTCGGGATACAATTCGAAATGCTCGTATGGCAATGCCAATCCTTCGGGACGCCTTTTTTCGGTGTTGAAAACGGCCCAAAAAGTTTCCGAACCCACTATTTTCTTTCCGTTGACATACATTTCCAAAGCACGCACCGATCGGGAATTCTCTAGCGTATTTATCCAAGTTTTTACCGTGACAATGTCTCTCCATTTTGGCAATGATGTAATCTCGACACGCATCCTGCTCAAAACCCAGGCTTGATCAAATTCCTGCATATCTGAAAAACTGATGCCTCCCATATCAGAATGGGCGGCAGCAGTCAGTTGCAAAATATTGCACAAATCCGTATATTTTAAATAGCCGTTCGGCATGCATTGCGTAAAATTGATTTCCCAATCCTTGCTTAAAACAGAAGTAAAATTTGGAGCTATAGGCATATAAATAATTATGAATTATAAATTTTTGATTTTATATAACTGAAAATATCTTGGTAAGGAGTTTCATAATCAAACCATTTTGTGTTTTCGTATCTTTTGAACCAGGTGAGTTGGCGCTTGGCAAATCGTCTGGTGTTTTTCTTGATTTCTTCGACTGCAAATTCCAAGGTGAAATCACCGTCGAAATAGCTGAACAATTCCCTGAATCCTACGGTTTGCAAAGCGTTCATTTCCTTATTGGGGTATAGAGCTTTGGCTTCCGCCAGCAGACCTTCCTTTATCATGATGTTAACGCGCTGGTTGATTCTATTGTACATGATGCTTCTTTCGGCTTCAAGTCCAATAAGGATAGGGGTGAAGCTTCGGCTATTTTTTTTCTGGTTTAGGAAGGAGGAATAAGGCTGTCCCGAACCGATACATACTTCCACAAAACGCATCATGCGTTGCGGATTCAGCAGAGTCTGCGGGTTTTCAGCCGTAATTTTTTCGAAATATTCAGGATCACCTTTTCTTAACTGTTCTTGTAAAAAAGCAATTCCCAATTTTTCGTAATTGGCATTGACGCTTTCACGAACGCTTAGATCAATTTCAGGGAATTCATCAAAACCTTTTAAAAGGGCATTGACATACAATCCAGATCCGCCAACAAGGACTGCATAGTCATTAGTCAAAAACAGTTCGTCAATTTTCGCAACGGCTTCCTTCTCGAAATCGCCTACTGTATAGTTCTCTAGTATGGATTTGTTTTGGATAAAATGATGTGGGGCAGCGGCCAGTTCCGTTGTGCTGGGAACCGCCGTTCCAATAGTCATTTCCTTGAAAAACTGACGGCTGTCGCAGGAAACGATTTCGCAGTTGAAATGATTCGCAACCAGAATGCTTAAGGAAGTTTTTCCTATGGCGGTAGGGCCAATAATGGTAATTAGGTATTTCATAATTTATTTTGCCCAGATAGAAACGAAAACCCCGGACGAGTGCAAGTTACTATTTCTTGACGTAAAAGAGCGCCCTTAGAAGCTGCTTTTATGTCTTAGAAATACAACTGGCAGCAGGAGGAGTTGAAGTGCATAGCTGGAAATTGCTCCCGCGCCAGATTATTTTAAAGCGAACTGCCACAGTTATGGCAAAAGTTGGCATTATCAGGATAGTCTTCGGCACCGCAATCTTTGCAGGGAATTTGAGGAAGGGAAGAAGGCTTCTGAACCGTTTTGGCTATTTCTGCGGTGACAATTCCTGTAGGCACGGCAATGATACCATATCCCAGAATCATTACGAAGGAGGCAATAAACTGTCCAAGGGGAGTTACGGGGGAAATGTCGCCATAGCCCACGGTCGTGAGCGTCACGATGGTCCAATAAATGCCTGCGGGAATACTGGTGAAGCCGCTTTGTTTGCCTTCGACAACATACATGACCGAGCCTATTATGATGGTGATTATCAGCACAAAGTAGATGAATACCACGATTTTTCCGCGGCTGGCATTGATTGCCTTTTTTAGCTGGACTGATTGGCTGGTAAACTGAGGATGATTTAGAATTTTGAACAAACGCAATAATCGGAACGACCGAACCACACTTAATATGCTAGTGCCTATGAAGAAAAAGGATAGATACATGGGTAAAATGGCGAGTAAATCAATAATGCCGTAAAAACTGAAGATGTATTTCCATGGCCTATTGATGGAAATTATGCGTAAAAAATATTCGATAGTAAAGAATCCGGTGATGATCCATTCAAGAAAAACAAGCTCATAATGGTATTTGAAATCAAACTCAGTTACGGTTTCCATCATTACTAAAAGTACGCTCAGCAAAATGAGAGCCAGAAGGATTAAATCAAATAAACGCCCCCCTCTAGTGCTTGTGCCATAGATTATGATATGGGTTTTTTGTCTGAAAATGTCGTATTTCGATTTGATTTTTTGCATATTCAAGCACTAAAATTTTATAATCTTAAAGCCTTTGTTTTTCCGAAGGTATCCTTGAATCATATTTCGAGTATCACGGTTGCTCTGCATAGGGATTATGATGTTTTTCAGAATTGCTATATTGTGAACCTGATAGTTTAAATCATAAAAAGTATAGCCCTTATAGATTCCGTTTTCAACCAGGACGGCACTGCGTTCATTGATGTTACGGCCTTTGTCTATAATGACGATGTTTGTGTTGTCAAAACTGTTTTTATCAATGAAAACCTGGACCCTTTGATTGTATTCTGAAACCGATATTTTGCCGACGCAGGCACCGTCGCATTCGTTATTGGTGTGTTGGGGACAATTTGTTTTTGATTGGGACAAACCGGTAAGCTTCTGACACAAATTAAATTCGGAAGTGATTTGTAATAAGGCATTTTTCCCTTCAAGCGCGTTCACATAAGATAAAACCTCTTTTTTCCTGCCGTCTGACTTTTGCAGTTTTAAATTTAAATAACCATCAGCGTCCTTTTCGGCATAAATTGCCCACGAATAGTTACTCTTGCGAGACATTCTGTTGTATAGGGGTTTGTTTATTTTAATCTCTTCCGTTTCTTTCAAAAGAGCGATCAATTCAGTTCCTGTTTCCTCGTAAGTAACCGTAAAAACCTCCGCCTGGATTTTTATGGCGCTCCGCGTTATTCCCGTGAAATGCTGATTTACCCTTTTCTTGATGTTTCTGCTTTTGCCGATAAAAATTATTTTTCCCGCTTCATTATGGATGTAATAAGTACCGGTTCTTGAAGGCAAATTTTCGATAATGTCCTGCAATTTTGGCGCTATCCCTTTTTGAATTTCGGTCTTGATCAGATCTTTGACTATTTCTTTCTCCAAGTCCTTGTCCAAAAGCATTTTAAAAAGCTTTACAGTTGCCATTGCGTCGCCACTAGCTCTGTGCCTGTCGGCCATCGGAATCCCTAAGGCACGGACCAATTTCCCTAAACTGTGCGAGGGCTGTTCCGGCATTAATTTTTTAGATAATTCAACGGTGCAAAGCGTTTGTTGGTTGAAATCGTAGCCCAAGCGTCTAAACTCGGTGCGCAATATTCGATAATCAAAATCGGCATTGTGTGCGACAAGAACACAGTCATTTGTCATCTCGATGATGCGCTTGGCCACTTCAAAAAACTTGGGGGCAGATTGTAACATGGCATTATTGATCCCTGTCAATTTAACCACGAATGGTTGAATCGGAATTTCAGGATTGACCAAGCTGATGAACTGGTCCACGATTTCATGTCCGTCAAATTTATAGATGGCGATTTCCGTGATTCCTTCTTCGTTGAATTGTCCTCCTGTGGTTTCTATGTCAAGTATTGCGTACAATTATTTTTGTTTAAAGTTTAAGGTTGGATGAGATCCTAAATCAACATTCGTTGATCATTCGATCATAAATCCCTGTTTGCTATCTTCCTCCAAAGATACTACTTCCTATGCGAACCATGGTGCTCCCACATTCGATGGCGAGTTTATAATCTCCTGACATCCCCATCGAAAGAGCGTTCAGTTTACAGTTTGGGGTTTGCAGTCGTTGTAAACGGTCAAAAATAGATTTCAAATGCATGAATTCTTTTTTGATTTGGTTTTGATTTTCGGTAAAGGTGGCCATTCCCATTAATCCTACAATTCGAATGTTTTTCAATTGCTGAAATTCGCTTGAAGCCAGCAGACTGTCAAGTTCCTCTTCATCAAGGCCAAATTTCGTTTCCTCTTCTGCAATATGTATCTGCAACAAACAATCTATAACTCGGTCGTTTTTGGCAGCCTGTTTGTTGATCTCTTTTAATAATTTAAAACTGTCGACTCCATGAATTAAGCTCACAAATGGTGCCATAAATTTCACTTTGTTCGTCTGAACGTGTCCAATCATATGCCATTGGATATCTTTGGGCATTTGTTCCCATTTCTCGGCCATTTCCTGGATTTTATTTTCGCCAAAAATGCGTTGACCCGCCTCATAGGCTTCCATCAAATCAGGAATGGGTTTGGTTTTTGAAACGGCGACCAGCGTGACTTGTTCAGGTAAATTGTTTTTTATAGAAAGTAAATTTTCGGCTATTGACATGTTTTGTTTTTTGAAGGTTCTTTCGAATTTAGAGCTCATAGATGACAATACCACTTCTGAACTTTGGTTCGATATAGGTGCTTTTTGGCGGCATAATCAAATTATTATCGGCCAAAGCTTTTATCTCGTTGATGTTTGAAGGGAAAAGAATGAAGCCCAGCTCGAATTCGCCTTCATCGATGATTTGTTTGAGTTCCAAAATGGATTGTTTGCCCGAAAGATATTCAATGCGTTCATCATTGCGCAAATCTTCGATGGCCAAAAGGGGAAGGAGCACCATTTCATATAGTATCTGGGTATCCAGGCTTTCCAAAGCTGTTTCAAAAAGGCGTTTTTCGTCCCTTAAAATCAGGCTGTAAAATTCATTGTCGAGATACATTCCGAATTCGTGTTTTTCAGAAGGCTGGAACGGTTGTTGGTTTTTATTTTCGACAATAAAATGCTCATTTAATTTGTTGATGAATTGCTCTTTTTGCAGGCCGTTCAAGTCCTTAATCAAGCGATTGAATTCATATATTTTGACGTTGTTTTCAGATATTAAATAGCTCAACAAATAATCTTTTGCGCTATTTTCGGAATCATCATTTTCTTCCGACAATAATTTGGCGGCTTCTGAGCGATGATGCCCGTCTGCAATATAGAGCGTATTTGTCTTTTCGAAAATTTTCTGAATCCAACTGATTTCTAAAGCATCATCAATTTTCCATAAATAGTTGATTTCTTTTTTGGTTGTCGAGAACTCAAAGTCGGCTAATTTTTGGGTACAATTAAAGATCCAGTTTTCTATTGTCTTATTGTCGGGGTAAGTCATTAAAACCGGTTCCGTGTTGAACTCGGAATGCTTCATGTATTCTTTCAGTAATCGCACTCTAAACGCTAGGGTTTCCTCATGTTTTTTGATCACGTTATTGCGGTAGTCTTCAATGCTGGTCCCTACGATTATTCCTGTGAAAGCTTGGTTTTTAGTTACGATTTTATGAATATAGATCGTCGGTTTTTTATCCTTGACCAAAATATTTTCGGTTTTAAAATCTTGGTATTTTTGGTACACCTGGCGGTACCTTTTTTCAAAAGAAACGGTATCCTGATTAGTATAGGCTGGTTTTAAGACATGCAAAAATGACAGCGGATTAAAATCCAACTGTGCCGCCAATTCCGCAGTGGCATACTCTTCATAAGACCGGCAGGTTACAAGGCAAACTTTATCACGAGTGGGGCGAACGGCTTGAAAAGGAATTATTTTTGCCATTTGGTATAGTATTCAGCAGTCAGTTGCAGTTTGAATCGCCAAGGACTTAAACCGCAACTAAACACTGTGCCTTTTAAATAAATTGTTTAGAAATCTTCTCAGCTTTTTTACTTTCGGCATAATCGTAGAAACCTTCACCGGACTTCACGCCCAGTTTTCCGGCACGAACCATATTTACCAATAATGGGCAAGGGGCATATTTTGGGTTTTTAAACCCGTCATACATCACGTTTAATATTGCCAAACATACATCAAGTCCAATAAAATCAGCTAATTGAAGGGGACCCATTGGGTGTCCCATACCCAGTTTCATCACAGTGTCAATTTCATAGACACCTGCCACTTTGTTGTATAAAGTCTCGATGGCTTCATTGATCATCGGCATCAAAATTCTGTTGGCCACGAAGCCGGGATAATCATTAACCTCTACGGGCGTTTTTCCTAATTTTTCGGATAATGTCATAATGGTCTTCGTCACCTCGTCGCTCGTGTTGTAACCACGGATGATTTCGACCAATTTCATGATGGGCACCGGATTCATAAAGTGCATCCCTATAACGCGCTCCGGATGTGTAACCACTGCTCCTATTTGAGTGATGGAAATAGAAGAGGTGTTTGTGGCGAGAATGGTGTTGTGAGAACAGGCATCGTTCAATTGCTTGAAAATGCTCAGTTTTAACTCCACATTTTCGGTGGCCGCTTCCACCACTAAATCAGCCCCAACAACGCCATCTTTGATGTCAGTATAGGTTATAATGTTCGTGATTGTTTTTGCTTTGTCTTCTTGTGTAATGGTTCCTTTTGTTACCATTCTGTCCAAATTGGCTGCTATTGTAGCCATTCCTTTGTCCAAGGATTTTTCGGATAAATCAATTAATTTTACGGTGAAACCGCTTTGGGCAAAAGTGTGGGCGATTCCGTTACCCATTGTTCCTGCTCCGATTACTGCTATAATTTTCATTTAATATGTGTTTTTATTTTAAAGTTTTCTCGTTTAACTTTTAAATCCGAATCATTGGTCTATTTTTTAAAACAATCTATAATTTGGTAGGCCACCCTTAATGCTTCTGTTGCTTGTTCCAATGTTACAACAGGAGTAGAATTGTTATTTATTGCAGCAGCAAAAGTTTCCAGCTCCTCCAGGATTGCATTGTTTTGCTGCACCTCAGGATTAGAAAAATAAATTTGTTTTTTTATTCCTTCGGCATTTTGCAAGATCATGTCAAAATCCCCTGGAACTTCCGGTGCGTCTTTCATTTTGACCACCTCACATTTTTTTTCCAAGAAATCAACTGATATGTAAGCGTCCTTTTGAAAGAAACGTGTTTTACGCATGTTTTTCATCGAAATTCGGCTGGCTGTCAAATTGGCTACGCAACCGTTCTCGAATTCGATTCGCGCATTAGCAATGTCTGGAGTATCACTGATAACGGAAACGCCACTGGCGCTGATGTTTTTCACTTTAGATTTTACGACACTCAAAATGACGTCAATGTCATGTATCATTAAATCCAATACTACAGGAACGTCAGTGCCTCGTGGATTGAATTCTGCCAGACGATGCGTTTCAATAAACATGGGATTTTCAATCATGTTTTTGGTGGCAATAAATGCGGGATTGAATCGCTCCACATGCCCGACTTGACCTTTGACATTATATTCTTTGGCCAAGGCGATAATTTCCTCGGCTTCCGCCAAGGTATTTGAGATGGGTTTTTCTATAAATACATGTTTGCCTGATTTGATGGCAACCTTAGCGCATTTGTAGTGCGAAAGTGTAGGGGTGACAATGTCAATGACGTCTACCGCATGAATAAGGGTGGCTATAGTACTAAAATGTTTATAGCCAAATTCCTTTGATATTTTATCGGCATTCTCTTGATTAGGGTCGTAAAAGCCAACTAATTCATATTTTTCAGATTGTTGTAATAAACGCAAATGTATTTTTCCAAGGTGGCCAGCACCCAGTACTCCAATTTTCAGCATAATGATGTTGTTTCCACAAAAATAACAATTAATTGATTAAACCCTTAAGGATAAGGGACAATTATTTGATGTTTTAAAAATTAAAATTTGACAATTGGAATTAGAATTTGTTTTCTATTTTTACCGAAATAAAATAATAAACTTTGAAAGACACAGCCAAACATCAAGGACTTCGGAATCAATTAGTAAGCGTTTTACAGCAAAAAGGAATCACCGATGCAAATGTTTTGGAAGCCATAAAAAAAATCCCGAGGCACCTGTTTTTGAATTCCAGTTTTGAAGATTATGCCTATCAGGATAAGGCTTTCCCAATCGGTGCCGGCCAAACCATTTCGCAACCTTACACTGTTGCTTTCCAGTCCCAACTATTGGAAATAAAAAAAGAACACAAAGTTTTAGAAATAGGAACGGGTTCAGGGTACCAAACTGCGGTTTTATGTTTGATGGGGGCCAAGGTTTTTAGTGTAGAAAGACAAAACGAATTATTTAAGCAGACATCCGTATTATTGCCCAAATTGGGAATCCGTCCAAAACATCTTTCTTTTGGGGATGGCTACAAAGGCTTACCAAGTTATGCTCCCTTTGACAGTATTATTGTTACCGCCGGAGCCCCTTTTATCCCAAAACCTTTGATGGCACAATTGAAAATTGGAGGTAGGCTGGTTATTCCTTTGGGAGACGACGTGCAAATAATGACACTATTGATTCGGAAAAACGAAACCCAATTTGAGAAGCATGAATTGGGAGAATTTCGATTTGTGCCCTTGTTGGAAGATAAAAATTAAATAAAAACCCATTCAAACATGAGAATGGGTTTTTTTATTAGCGAAAGCCGTCGATCTGACGAACCAGGCTTTCTTGTTCGGTTTGGGCAATAAATAGTAAAAAACTTTCTCTATCATTTCCCGTCAACGCATTTTCCAACTTTTGGTAGTATTTCATTCTGTTTTCTGAGCCACCATTAACATTGGCAACAATATAGCCGTTTTGCAACAAAACGAAATTCATAATCAATCGGGAAACTTTTCCGTTTCCATTAATAAAAGGATAAATAGCCAGCATACGTAGCTGCATTTCCGTCGCTGAAATAACGGGATGCAAAGTGCTTCTATTTATTTCGTACCAGTTAAAAAGAGCTTCCATTTCTTTTTGGATTATTGAAGGATCGGCAGGAGTGAAGCTATTTTCTTTTATTGCAATAGCTGCTTTCCTGTATTGACCAGCTTCCTTCGGAAGGATTCCTCTTAAAATAAGACCGTGAATGGAAATAAACTCCCTTTCATTAAGCACAAGGTTCTTGTCAATCATATTTTTGATATATGCTATCGCTTCGATATGGTTTAGCGCTTCCATGTGTTCGCGCATGTTTTTTCCTGAAATCGTTTGGCCTTCATTGACAACCAAATCAGTTTCTGATAGCGTCAATGTGTTTCCCTCGAGACGATTGCTTTCAAACGTATATTCCAGTTCGAAGTCTTGGCTTATTTTAAAATTATCTATTGGACGGAACGTTTGCAATTTCAGTTTTAGTGCATCGATGTCATCCAACAGTTTTTGAAGCTGAGGCGAAATTTTATTTGCAGAGGAAATTCGCAGGGATTTAATTTCGGCCTCGGCATCTTTGATCGCTTGTAAGGCGAATTCTTCCTGGCCGATTTCATAAATTATTTTCTCCTTTAACCAAACGGTCATCAAGGTTTCGAAATTGATCTCAAGGAGCGCTGACAATTTCGTTATTTGTTCCTTGGTGGGTTTTCTCGTTCCGCTTTCAAATTTACTCACCAAGGCTTGGTCAATGCTTAAAAGTTGGGCTACTTCCCTAGTTTTCAATCCTTTTTGTTCGCGGGCGTTTTTGAGTAAACTTTTCATTTCAAATAAACGGATTTACATTGTCTTGACAAATTCAGTCATTAATTTTTGAATAAAAAAGATCGAATTTCTCGACCCTATTTTATACCTTAAAACTCCTTTTTTATTCTGGCAAGATCACGCTTGGTGTCTTGTTCTTTAAGAGATTCCCGTTTGTCATAAGTTTTCTTTCCTCTGCAAAGCCCTATTTCGAGTTTTGCCAAACCTTTTTCGTTGGTGAACAACTTCAAAGGAACGATGGTTAATCCCTTCGCTTGAACACTTTTTGCCAAACTCTTTAATTCTTTCTTGTTCAGCAAAAGTTTTCTTTCACTTCTAGCTTTATGATTGAATTGGTTCCCAAAAGTATATTCCTCAATGTAGGTATTGATGGCAAAAAGTTCCGTGCCACTAAATTCGCAAAAACTTTCGGTGATATTGGCTTTCCCTAAACGGATTGATTTAATCTCCGTTCCCGCCAAAACGATTCCAGCGGTGAATTTTTCGATTATTTCGTAATCGTATCGGGCTCTTTTATTAAGTATTTTGACTGTTTTTAACATAGGATTACAAATGTAGGAACAAATCAATGAATCCACACTATTTTTTGAAAAATTGATATAAATTTGCACTATGGAAAAGCAGCAATCGAAAGACCCTCTACACGGAATTACCCTTAAAACAATTTTGGAAAAACTAGTGGACCATTACGGATTCGATACGATGGGCGAATTAGTGAACATCAAATGTTTTAATGAAAATCCAAGTATTAAATCGAGCCTTAGCTTTTTGCGCAAAACGGAGTGGGCAAGGAAAAAAGTGGAAGAATTATATGTAAGCACCGAATTTAAGTTTGAAAATTAGAATCAGTTCAATTTATAAGAAACCATAACTCCACCTCTATACGGCAACCATTCACCACTTTTATTGTAATGTTCGGCTCCATCATAACGCTCTCCGGAACTCAATAAATAGCCTTTATAAAACCCCTGTTGATTTCCGCCTCCAAAAAAACAATCTAACATAAACTTGTCGTTTATTTTAGTTTGATAACCTATGGTCGCACCCACTATATAACCAAAGCCTTTTTGATATTTATCGGTATTTAAATAATTCCACTTCTGGAAATTAAATTTTATGGCACCAATATGTGTCCCAATATAAAAGCCATTGTTTTTTTCGTGGAAATGGTACCTATATTCTGGTATAAACATGTAAAACTGTTGAGGCTTTCCATTTATAGATTTCCAAGGTGATGCTAAAATATCGAATTGAAAGGTTGATTTCTTACCGATACTGGTTTCAATTCCTATATTTGGAATAGTCAATAGTGTGGTTAAAGCATTTACTTTTATGTAGGTTTGGCTTTGGGATTGGATTGAAAATAGAACGACAAGAGAAAAGAAAATTTTTTTCATGGTAAGATTGCGATTCAATGTATAAGTTTATTTTTGGCTTTTTATGCCTCTAAAAGTAAAATACAAAAACTTATAATTGTAATATATTTATTATAATTTAAAGCTATGAATTATTTATTAGTGAATAGATAACGGTATCCAGAAACCGCCCTTCATAAAATTCATTTTCCTTTAAATGAGCTTCTTTTACGAATCCATTTTTTCGCAATACTTTTTCTGAGGCTATATTGTCCGGATCTATAATTGCTTCGATAGAATGTAATTTCATTTCCTCAAAACCGTATTTTACCACCTCTTTTATAGCTTCCGGAATAATTCCTTTTCCGTGAAATTGAGGGAGTAACATATAACCTAGTTCCGCCCTGTAATTTTCTGGTCGTATCCTGTAATGGCCTATTATTCCAATCAGTTTTGGGCTGCCCTTTAATGTAATAGCCCAATTTATCCCTTCTTGGTTTTCTATTTTGGCATCAATCATTGCGATATGTTCCAAAGCGTCTTCTTCAGTTTTTAGCAATGGTCTTGGAATGTATTTCATTGTCTCGGCATTGGAACGCAATTCGAGAATCTCTTTTACGTCAGCATTGGAGACTCGCCTTAAAAGCAAACGCTCCGTTTCAAGATTCGGAAACGGTTCAAAATTAAGTTGTAACATATTTTGGTCAATTAAATGAATTATAGGATTTCGATACTAAATTTGGATTTAAAAGTTTCATCGGCTTCCAAAATCTGGATGCCTTCTTTTTTCAAAAGATTTCCGGAACTTTTAACAGAATCCGAATAGCCAAACCAAGGTTCGATGCAAAGAAACGGCGCGTCTTTCTTCGTCCAAAGTCCGAGATGCGGAAAGTCATCATAATGTACCCTTAGGATTGGATTTCCGGTCAGCAGTATTGTCAAATAATTGGATTTTAATGATTTAAATATCAAGGCGTCGTTTTCGAACAATTCATATTTTAAAGGGATTACGTTATTTTCGGTCGCCAAAGTTTTGGTTTCATTCGAAATTAGATCATTGTCCAGCAGGTTGTAAACCAGAGGTTCCTCTTTTTCAAATTGGATGCTATAATTTTCAAAATTTCCGGCCAAAGAAAAGGCGGGATGCGCGCCAATGGAGAAAGGCATTTTGGATTCCCCCTTATTGATGACTTTATAATTAATAATTAAGCTGTTGTCTTCGAGAGTATAGCTGATTTGCAGTTCAAAACGAAACGGATATACTTTTAAAGTTTCTTCGGATGATTGCATCGAAAAAGTGGCGCCATTCTCTTTTTTTTCAATTAATTCAAATACCCCATCCCTTGCGAACCCATGTCTGGACAAGCGGTATTGAACAGAATTATAAGTATAGCTGTTGTCTTTTAGCGTTCCTACAATAGGGAAAAGAATAGGAGAGTGTTTGCCCCAGAAATCGGGATTTCCTTCCCAGACATATTCGGTATTGCTGCTATTGGCTATAAGTGAAAACAGTTCCGCGCCAGAATGCTTTATTTTTGCCGTTAAATACGAGTTGGTTATTGTTGTGGTCAAAATGATCAGTTTTTTGTTTTAGAATGAAGCTGTAAATATATTTCTAAATTTTTATTTTAGACAGAGAATAAGAACTAATTCCGTTTTTGATAAAATTTTCCCAATTTTTGATTAAAACATGGGATTTATTTTATTGGTAGGCTTCTTTTTCATTAATTTGTTACACAAACAGTGAAAAACATGAAAAATATTCGGTTCAAGGCCATGCTTCATTTGGCTTTAATGTTGGGAATTTCTTCCCTATGGGCACAGCAAGTTAATACTGCTGCTACGATTGCCCCAACTTCAAATTACAATTATCATGATGCCTTTGCACCATTTTTCTATTCGAAAAATGGAACGGCAACGCGTTCCGCAAGTGGCCAGCCAGGTGCAGAATATTGGCAAAATAGGGCCGATTATCAGTTGACCGCCCAATTAAATGAGAAAAACAATGAAATTGTTGGTACGGATATAATTACTTACACCAACAATAGTCCAGACAAAATGTCTTTTGTTTGGATCAATGTGGACCAAAACTTATTCAAGGCTGATTCACGCGGAAATGCCGTTATTCCTTTGACAGGCAGTCGCAATGGTGCCAGAGGACAAATTTTTGACGGTGGTCATAAAATTAAGGCCGTTAAAATTATTTCCGCAACTAAAGGAAAAATTACGGAAGTTGAGACTAAATATGTAATTACTGATACTAGAATGCAGGTGATGCTTCCACAGGAATTAAAGGGCAAAGGCGGTTCGGTAAAAATCAAAATCGATTTTTCTTATATTTCACCTATGGAAGGTTCGGACCGTACGGGCGTTCTTGAAACTAAAAACGGGAAAATATTCACCATTGCGCAATGGTACCCGCGTATGTGTGTGTATGATGATGTGCAAGGATGGAATGTCAATCCCTATTTGGGAGCATCGGAGTTCTACTTGGAGTACGGGGATTTTGATGTAAATATTACTGCGCCATCAAATCATATTGTGGTGTGTTCAGGAGAATTAGTAAATCCAACAGCAGTCTACAGTAGTGTTGAACAAAACAGATTGGCACAAGCCAAGAAAAGTGATAAAACGGTATTTATACGCACAGCTGACGAAGTTTCCGCTGCGGCAAACGCCAACGTTTCATCGACTAAAACATGGCATTTTAAACTGAAAAATGCAAGGGATATGTCTTGGGCATCTTCAGCGGCATTTATTTTAGACGGTGCCGAAATCAATTTGCCAAGCGGTAAAAAATCATTGGCGCTATCAGCGTATCCGGTGGAGAGCGCAGGTGATGAAGCTTGGGGCCGCTCCACGGAGTTCACTAAGGCTTCAATCGAAAATTATTCCAAAAGATGGTTCGAATATTCCTATCCGGCGGCGATAAACGTGGCAGGAAATGAAGGCGGAATGGAATATCCGGGAATCGTTTTTTGTAGCTGGGAATCTAAAGGCGAAGATTTATGGGGAGTTACGGATCATGAATTTGGCCATAACTGGTTTCCGATGATCGTGGGCTCAAACGAGCGTTTATTTGGATGGATGGATGAAGGTTTCAACACTTTTATCAACTCATTAAGTTCAGTTGATTTCAACAACGGCGAATACAAATCAGAGGCAATTGATTTTCATAAGATGGCGGAAACGTTCACCAGACCCGATTTAGAAACGGTAATGAGTTCTCCAGATAATATGAAAGAGGCAAACATTGGCGTTTTATGTTATTTTAAGCCGAGTTCAGCTCTTATCGTTTTGCGTGAGCAAATATTGGGTGAAGAGCGTTTTGACCGGGCTTTTCGCAGCTACGTGGAACGTTGGGCATTTAAGCATCCCACTCCGGACGATTTTTTCAGAACAATGGAAAATGTGGCCGGTGAGGATTTAGGCTGGTTTTGGAGAAGTTGGTTTGTGAACAACTGGCGACTTGACCAAGGAATAAATGGAATCAAATATGTGAAAAATGACCCGAAACAAGGTGTTGTTATCACTGTAGAGAATTTCGACAAAATGGCTATGCCAATAGTCTTGGACGTAAAAACTAAAAGCGGAAAAGTGAGTCGTATAAATTTACCAGTTGAAGTATGGCAAAGAAATAAAGTATGGTCGTTTAAGCATGATTCTACCGAAGAAATTGAGAGCATTACATTAGACCCAGACCATGCTTTCCCGGATAATAACGAAGGAAATAATATGTGGACTGCAGATAAAGGAACAATTGAGAAAGACGTTATTTTAGATGGCTATTTGGGGACTTACTCTAATGATAAAGCCCCAATAAAGATTATTTTTAGTGAGAAAAACAGCGTTCTAAATGTGGAAATTACCGATTACCCTAAATTTACAGTGGAACCAATTGGTAAAAACCTTTTTGAATCTGAGCGTGCTGGACTTAAATTCCAATTTAACGATAGCCAAACCGGATTTGACATGATTATAAATGATAGTCAAAAGATACCTTTTACGAAGGACAAATAGTTTTTTCAGTACCATAAACAAAAACGCCGGCGTAACGCCGGTGTTTTTTTATGCAAAATATTTAAGTATTTTTAAGATGGAATTTGTTGGCTTAGGCAATGGAGAGTTCCAAAACCCCAAATCAAATCTATGGCACTAATTCCGATGATTTCCCTGTCCGGAAAACATTCGGCAAGAATGTTCAGGGCTTTGCGATCGTTAGGGTCGTTAAAAGTGGGAACCAGAACGCATTTATTCAAAATCAGAAAATTAGCGTAACTCGCCGGCAATCTCAAATCTTCAAAATCCAGGCGTTTCGGCATTGGTAAGGCCACGATTATCGGTGACTTTCCGTTTTCCAATTTTGCGTTTTGCAAACGCTTTAGGTTGTCTTGTAATGGAAGATAGTTGTTGTCTTCAGTATT
>NZ_DATBVQ010000044.1:0-4347 GCF_036515215.1 Flavobacterium sp. | reverse complement strand
GCCGAGGGCGACAAGGAAAGTGATGCCGCCCACGCCAGTTAATGCTGCAAGCTGAACAAGTGGCAGATTATCCTGCTGGGTATGAGCAAGAATCCCCCAAGTGGCACCAGGTGTGAAGCTGTATTGAATCCAACCCATCACGGTAAGGACGGATGCAAATGTATACGCGCCCCATCGAGCTCCCAGCCTGTGGTGCGCTACTCCAGCTACATACATCGACACAAATACTTCAATTGCGATAGGTATGGCATACATTGGTGCCGGTGCCCACGGAATTTCGCTTGTCACCATTTTGCTTACGGCAAGGATGTATGCGATAACAAGTGTGATAAAGAGAGTGAATTTTTGTTTTGTTTTGCTGCATTCATGGATGAATACCAGCATAGGTGCGAACACAACCCAACCTAACTCTCCAATGCCAAACCTTATAAAAGTAAGTATAATAAGGATGCTGCCTGCCAAAAGCAAAAATGTAGTAGGCAACCTATTGTTATACAGTGAAGTGGACATATCGGTTGATTAGGATGTACCTATAAATATAATTATTTTATGGGTGAATTGCAAAGGTTTTAGCCATCATTCTAATAACATTAAAGCTTGTTATCATGAAATGTTAAAGTTGCTTGGCATAAATCGCTTTATACTCAATTACCGTTTAGCGGAAACGAAAATCCAAATGCAGCTGCACCAGAAAACTGTTCCACACTAGGATGAAAATAATAAGTAAAGGCAATATCAAAATTGTGTTTTGGTCCCAATTCCAATCCAAGGGAGAATGGAATATGTAAAATCAATCCACTTTTATCTATAGTGGTGAATGGCGTATAGGTTTCAAAAGATCCTATTGATGCGCCGACTCCAGCTTCCAGATAGGGTGCTACCCAAGGAAAAGGCGCCTTAATTCGTGCTTTTGTTCCAATTAGAAAAGCGTTTGAAGTTACTTTGTAATTAGGCTCGTTTTGTTGGTTATCAGTGTCAGGTTTTGTCAATATAAGACCGGCATAAGGTCTAATATCAATCCACTTGGCAAGGTCAAGTACGTATTCCCCTTGTAAATAAAAGCCAGAACCACTTATGTCAGCATCATCATAAGGGGCCCTTATTCCATAGCCTATTGAAATGTTCAGCGACTTTTCCTTTATTAATTGGGCTTTGACTTGAGCCGAAGCCAATATTGTCAAAATTAGTATAATTGTTTTTTTCATAATTTGTCAGTGCGTATTGGTGCATGGCGATCAATAAAGCAACGAAGTCCTACTTTTGGCAATACGATGTTAGCGGTAGTGTATTTGTTGCTATTTTCTCAATTCTGTAAGCATATCTTTTGCATTTCCATTATTTGGGTTTAATTCCAAACTTTTCTCATAGTTTTTAATAGCCAAAGTTTTGTCACCTTTGTTCATATATGCTTCTCCTAAACTGTCGAACACATTTGCAGAATTTGGATATGCAAATGTATTCATTGTGAAAATGTCTATTGCTTTATCATAATTTTTTTGAGACAAAAAAACGTAACCTTTTGCGTTTAATAGGTATTCTAAAATATCTATTTTAACTGGTCTTTTTTTATAGTTTTCTTTGCCTGCTTCAATTCCTTTACTTAAAATTATTTCAATTAAGTTTTGAGAATATTTCTGATTGGCTTCATTGGTATGATTGGCTTATAATTTTTATCAAAAATAATTTTAGCGATTTCTTTATTTAGTCCGTCAAAATTTGGATGCGATTTATTGGAAAGCATTATAATCGTTACTTTTTCATTAATATATCTTAAGAAATCTGCATATATAATATTGTTTGTACCGTTATGCCAAATTTGCAAAGTATTTCGATTTGTTTTAAAAATATCCCAACCGTATGCATAATATGGATTTTCATTTTCATTGGGTCTCAATCTTGGATGGTATAATTTTTTTTTCTCCCCTTTTGATAAAATCTGTTCTGTCATCAATGCTTTATGCCATTTGTATAAATCTTCTGTTGTAGAAAGTATTCCGCCGTTTCCTTTTAGATGCCAGTAGGGTGCGTCAATATCCCAATTTTTATCCGTTGATTTCCCCCAAACTTTACCATCCTTGTAATAACCAATTGCAATTTTATTATTGTCAAAATTGGGTCTTGAATATCCTGTAAATTCCATTTGAGCAGGTTTCCATAGGTTTTCATACAAATAGTTTTCGTAAGTAGTTCCCGAAACTTTTTCAATGATTATAGCCAATAAACTATATCCAATATTAGAATAGGAAAATCTTGTTCCGCTTTCAAAAAGCAAAGAAGAATTCATTACTTTATCAATGAAATCAGTTTGACTTATTTTATCAAAGTCGCTACCAACGTTGCTTTCTAGGCCCGATTGATGTCTAAGTAAATCGTGAATGCTAATATTTTCTTTATCCTTTGGTAGATTTTCAAAATATTTTGAAATTTTATCGTCAGTTGATAATTTATCTTGCATTTCTAATTTTAATATAGCGGTTGCAGTGAACTGTTTTGTAATAGAGCCTGTGCTAAAAATTATTGTTGGATCGTTTTTTATTGAATGTTCTTTATCACTGAAACCATATCCTTTTGAAATTACTTTATTACCGTTTAGTTCAACAAGTACACTTCCATAAAACCCAGCTTTTCCAAGTTCGGATAAGTAGGTGTTAATTCGTTTAGTTGTTTTAGTGCTGTTTTCTACTTGTCCAAATGTTGTAAAGTAAAAAAGTATTGTTAGTGCAAATGTTATAAAAAATTTAGTCATAATATCCTTGGTTTTTGACTGTTGTCTGTCGTTGCTTTTTTAAATGCGGATTATCGTTTTTGCATTACAGCTAACGTTCCCGTGGCTTTGCTTGGGTTTTGGGATTAAATTCAGCTTTATCTTTCGGTTAAACACTTTTAATTCAAGTACAAGACCAACTTCAAATTAAGCCGAATTCCCAAATCCGGCAAAACCGCTGTTATCTGTAGTGCAGTTTATGGTATCGTTTCGATACTAAAGATTTTAAGTTTCCCATTTTCTTTTTTAAAACGTAACAATGCACCAGAACCTTCAAATTTTGTTTTAGGATTAGGTTTAGCCAACTGATAACCTAAAGAATATTCATCTCGGTCTTTATCATATGTAATTGCACTTTTTTTTAATTTTTTTGGATTCAAGAAAGGAATAATTTCATTAATATTATTTTTTATTTTCCTGTTTTCTATTAGGAAATTTTCATCATAGTTCTGTTCATTACATACAATACACATAATTTTTTGATAGAATAATTCTGAAATTAATTTATCATTTAAATTCTGGTTTTTATTTTCTCTATTGATTTTCTTAATTATTTGCAAACTTTCATTTTTAATGTCTGTCAAATTATTTTGAGAATATAAATTCAGAGAGTAAAACAAAATTAGAAAAATTATTGTTTTGTCCATTGTGTGCGTTATTTTGGATTATATTACAGATAACTAGTATATACCCGCTACGCAATAGCGACTATATACCCGTAATCGGGTAGATTGTCGCTATTGGGGTATCGCATTTCCATCAAATATAAATATCTTTTTTGGGGTAACTGCAGTTTTTATTTAGTACTATTCTTATAAATAGTAGTAAGAAGGAATAGGAGTAATAATGGCCTCTCCTAGAAATTAACCCTGAAACTGACATTAGGAGTCATGCCGAGGGATTTGTTATCGACTCTTACCGTTTTCTCGGAATCGTTTGGATCCACTTTGTAATAGCGGTTGATCACATTGGCCTCATCAGTTATATTAATGACTCCCGCACGAATAATTCCTTTGATACCGCCAGAAAAATTGAAGTTATAACTGAGCGAAGCATCCAAGCGCATGAAGTCATCGAGGTTTTCGCTGTTTGGGGAATCGTAATTCACCATTGTGGTATTGCCGTTTTGAACCGTTTCGTTTGCTGCAAGTGGGATAGTGTAAGGTTGGCCGTTTCTCCAAATACCGCCAACAGAAACCTTGAAGTTGGTCATGATGTCATAATTGACCCCAACAGAGGCAGAATGCCTTATATCAGTGTTATTGGGAAATCGGGAAGGGGTGAAGCTGTCAAATGTATAGTCGTTTGTGCTGAAGGTGTAGCTAACCCATGTGCTGAACTGGCCGGAAGTTTTATTGGCCAAAAATTCAATGCCTTTGGCGGTATAGCTTCCGTGTGCTTTCTTGTATTGGAAATTATTGTAAAATCCCTGGTTCGATGCCGTTATGCCGTCGACGATTTTGTAAAACCCCGTCAAATCGATATTCAGTTTGTTTTTGTTGAATTCCACCCCAAACGACCCTTGCTTGCTTGTAGCGATGGGAATACTTTCATTGTTGACCAATACCCATCGTCTTTTTTCG
>NZ_DATBVQ010000043.1:0-13157 GCF_036515215.1 Flavobacterium sp. | reverse complement strand
GGTTCGATTGAAAATCAACAGCTAAAAGATTTTGCTGCCCAGAAAAGCAATACTTTGATGAATTTCTTTAAAAGCAAAATCAAACGCAGCGGTCAAACAGCTGATGTCGATATCCACAAACAAGTGTTGAGCAGCAATTACGACATGCTGGTATTTGGCAAGGAACAGGATAAATTGGATTATAAATTATCCGCTTGTTGCAATCCCATTCCAGGGGATCCCGTTTTTGGTTTTGTCACTATCAACGAAGGTATTAAAGTCCATAAAAAAGACTGTCCGAATGCCATTGCTATGCAGTCCAATTATGCATATCGAATAATGCAGGCCAAATGGATCGATTCGTCACAACAAGAATTTAAAGCTATTCTTAATATTACCGGTATGGATACTTTAGGACTTACAAACGAGCTGACGAAGGTCATTTCGAATAACATGCATGTAAACATCCAAAGTATTTCGTTAAATGGTGAAGCGGGTCTTTTTAAGGGTCAGGTTGTAGTAATTGTCCAAAATATCACTATTTTGAAAAAACTGATCGATAATATTAAAAAAATTGATGGAGTCGATAAAGTGACACGGATTTACAAAAATTAGCGCATGACTCCGCGAAGGCAATAGTTGATGTAAAACAAAATTATTTAATCAAAAAAATATTTAATCCACCTTTTATTCCCTCCTTGGGAGTCAAGTGGCTAATAAATTTTATTATCTTTGCCAGATATGACACTCATTTCCACAGATAACAACAAAAACCAAGAAATTGTAAAAAATGTTTTTACAATGTATCTTGAAAAAAAAGGGCATCGAAAAACTCCTGAACGTTACTCTATTCTTCAGGAAATTTATGAAAGCGAGGAACATTTTGATATTGAAAATCTATATATCAAAATGAAAAACAAAAACTACCGTGTCAGTAGAGCTACACTATACAACACCATAGAATTATTACTGGACTGTGCTTTGGTGCGTAAACATCAGTTTGGTCAAAACCAAGCACATTACGAAAAATCCTATTTCGACAAGCAACACGATCACATTATCATGACCGATACTGGGGAGGTAATCGAGTTTTGCGATCCAAGGATACAAACAATCAAAAGTACAATCGAAGAAATATTTGATATCGAAATAACCAATCACTCCTTATATTTTTACGGAGTTAAGAAGGTTCCGAAAGCAGATTCCGATATTTAGCAAATAAAATAACACGAACAACCGAATGGTGTTCATCTAATAAAAAAATTAACTACAAACAATAAACAGAATGGCCGTAGATTTATTACTAGGATTACAATGGGGAGATGAAGGAAAAGGAAAAATCGTTGATGTACTTACTTCAAATTATGATATTATTGCTCGTTTTCAAGGGGGTCCAAATGCAGGACACACGTTGGAATTTGACGGAATAAAACACGTACTTAGAACCATTCCTTCCGGGATTTTTCACAAAACAGCCGTAAATATTATTGGAAATGGGGTGGTTATAGACCCTGTAGTTTTTCAAAAAGAAATCGAAGGGCTTGAAAAATTTAATTTAGACATCAAGAGTAAATTAATCATTTCAAGAAAAGCGCATTTAATTTTACCAACACATCGTTTATTGGATGCTGCTTCTGAAGCGTCAAAAGGTAAGGCAAAAATTGGCTCTACACTTAAAGGTATTGGACCAACTTACATGGACAAAACAGGTAGAAACGGAATTCGTGTGGGAGATATCGAACTGGAAGATTTCAAAGAAAGATATAGAGCTTTGGCTGACAAGCATGAAGCGATGATTGCGTTTTATGACGTAAACATTCAATATAATCTAGAAGAACTTGAAAAAGAATTTTTTGAATCTATCGAAGAGTTGAAAAAGTTAGATTTTATTGATAGCGAAGAATATTTGCACCAAGCACAAAAAGCCGGAAAATCGATATTATGTGAAGGCGCTCAAGGTTCATTGCTTGATGTTGATTTTGGAACCTACCCATTTGTGACGTCTTCTAATACTACCGCAGCAGGTGCCTGTACAGGATTGGGAATTGCTCCGAATAAAATCAAAGAAGTATACGGAATTTTTAAAGCATACGTAACCCGTGTAGGTAGCGGACCATTCCCAACTGAACTCTTTGACGAAGATGGTACTACAATGGCACGCGTAGGAAATGAATTTGGATCCGTAACCGGAAGACAAAGACGTTGTGGTTGGTTAGACTTAGTGGCATTAAAATATGCTATACAAGTAAACGGCGTGACGCAATTGATGATGATGAAAGGCGATGTCCTTTCTGGATTCGAAACTTTGAAAGTGTGTACCGACTACAATTACAAAGGAGAGAAAATCGCTCATTTCCCTTACAATATCGAACCGGAAAATGTAACTCCAGTCTACAAAGAATTCAAAGGTTGGAAGGCAGATTTGACCGGTATGACAACATACGATGAATTACCGATTGAATTAAAACAATATATCGAGTATATCGAACAAGAAGTGGAAGTTCCTATTAAAATAGTTTCTGTAGGGCCAGATAGAAAGCAAACCATCCTTAAATAAGATTAACTAACGTCCCGATGAATCGGGACGTTTTTTATTTTATCCCAGTCCATTTCAAAAATCCATAAGAATAAAACTTCAGCTTACAATTAAACACCAATGAAGGATCCTAAAATAGAAATAAAAAAAACCGAATTGCTATCTGACAATTGGTACGTTTTGAACAAAGTTACTTTTGATTATCAAAAAAAAGACGATTCCTGGGTTACCCAAAAAAGAGAAGTCTATGATCGCGGAAACGGAGCCGCGATACTGCTTTACAACACAGAAAAGAAAACGGTGATTCTGACCCGTCAATTTCGATTACCAACTTATCTCAACGGAAACAAAACGGGGATGATGATTGAGGTTTGCGCGGGGCTTTTGGATCAGGACAATCCGGAACAATGCATCATAAGAGAAACCGAAGAAGAAACGGGATACCGCCTAAATAAGGTTCATAAAGTCATGGAAACCTATATGTCTCCAGGTGCCGTAACCGAAATTTTGTATTTATTTGTCGGACAATATGACGATTCGATGAAGGTAAATGACGGTGGGGGTGTTGAGCATGAGGAGGAAAATATCGATGTCATGGAAATGTCCTATGACGAAGCTTATGCGATGATTGAATCCGGACAAATTAAAGATGCTAAGACGATCATCTTATTGCAGCATGCTAAAATTAACAAGCTCATTTAAAACTATCTTTTTAGAATTTAGGAATATGAATAACCAGACAAAAGGTATTTTATCCGCATCTTGCGCTACCTTGCTTTGGTCGGTGAATTTTGTGATTGCAAGCGGCATAAAAGGCCATATTCCGCCTGTAGGATTGGCTTTTTGGAGATGGACAATTGCCTCTGTAGTCTTAGCTCCTTTTGCAATAAAAAGTACTCTAAAAAACAAATCCATTTTGCTCCAAAACAAAGGTTATCTTATAATAACGGCCATATTAGGAATAACCATTTTCAACACATTAATTTACTTCGCGGGTAAAACCACTTCGGCGGTCAATTTATCTTTGATAGCTATTTCAATTCCCATATTTATTGTTGGTATATCACGGATTGTATTTAAAGAAAAAGTCTCTGTTATCAAAATTTTAGGGATCGCTACAATTATTAGTGGTGTTTTGGTTCTAATAACCAAAGGTTCCATAAAATCGTTGCTCGAAATAAATTTCACTATCGGCGATTTATTAATGCTTTTGGCTTGCTTTTTCTTTGCTTGCTACACCATTTTAGTCCGACTAAAACCCAAAGAAATTGCATCTAATGTGTTTTTGTTTGCCCTCTTTACTATAGGAACGATTATGCTGCTGCCATTTTATATTTGGGAGCACCTATACTATAATCAAGTTGTTTTTGACTCCTCAACAATTTACGCCACAACCTATGTTGGCATATTTGCATCCCTGATTTCATACTATTTGTGGAATGAAGCAATTCGTCTAATTGGGACCGGTAAAACGGCGTTAATCTATTACCTAATACCAGTCTTTAGCGGGATATCGGCCTACTTTTTTTTAAACCAAACCATTGTTCTGACCCAAATAATAAGCATGGGAATTATTATTACCGGTCTATTGCTGACCAATAAAAAAACTTGAATTTTAGATTTTAGAAAAACAGTTCATTTCCGGTAGCTGGGTTACAAACGCTACGATTTTTCTTGATATTTAAGTAGATACTCGTCGCAGACGAGCCGGAGGTAGTTAGGTGAAACAAGCGCCAATTGAACTTTTTACTTTCCAGATTTTTGATTGTCGATGCTCTTTGTGTGCACAGAATGCAATTCTGCGCCAATGTCCGCGCATATCTGAGCGGTCGGGGAAAAGGAGTTTTTTGAATTGTTTCGACATTACCATTTTCGTCAATGATAGAGCAAGTAACAGGTTCCGTTTTAAATTCTGTTTGACTATCGTGTAGGTTGTAGTAATAAGACATAATTTCAATTCTGTCAATTTCATTCCTTTTCTGAGAACAACTAAAAATAGTAATTGAAATAAGTATAATTAATTTTCTCATTTTCTGCTAATCTTGTGTATCATTACTGCCAACGTTCCACTACTACAGCGGGTTTGGGACTAAATTAAGCTCTATTTTCGGCTTTGCCAAATCTCCCAAATGCAAAACCAACTTTCCATTTAGCCAATTGCCCAAATCCGTTGTAGTAGCTGTTGGCGGTTCGTTGCTTTTTCTTTTAAATACAGTATTCAAGTAATGCCAAATATAGATTTCTATGTTGAATTGGCAAGTTTTCTGTTGTAGGTGTTGTATAGTTTTCAATGAACTTAAAACCATAACTTTGATAGTAATTCAAAATACTATGATTATCACCCCAAGTATCCATTCTTATGTATCTTAAGTTTTTCCCTTTTGCAAATCCTTTCGCCCAAGAAAGAATTTTTTCAAATTGTTTTTGTCCTTTATATTTTGGATTAACCACAATTCTATGTAAATAAATAGCGTCTTCTTTCTCTTTTTCACGCCAAATAATTGGGTCATAGAAACAAATACTAAAAACGTATAAAATTGTGTCGTCTTCAGTAATTTTGTATTGAAGTTTGTTTTTGGCGTCAGCTTTTAATACATTTTTGTCATATCCATTCCAAATAGGAAAACCCTTTTTCTTTTGATAAAGTATCGCTTCATCAAAAAGCTGATAAATAAAGTCTAAATCATCAACAGTTGTGTTATGAATATTGATCATGATTTTTTTCTTGCAATTTCGGATTATTTGATTTGATTACGAAGCGGTACAATCACCGCCAACGTTTCGTAGCTACACGATGCACAAGAGTGCGGAAATTAGAAGGTTTTGTTTTTAAGACTAAATTACCATGTTTATTTTTTTGAATATTCACTGTTTTTTAGCCTCTATTGTATCTTTTAAAATTTGGATTTCTTCTTTCGGCTCTTTAATTCTTATACTTATATTTTTATATTTCCATTCAGTTCCATTTTTGTGAGCTGAAATATCCATTTTCCCTTTTCCTTTTCTTCCCTTTACTCTTAATGATAACTCAACTGAATTATTGTTGTTTGAATATATTGCATTTCCTTCTAAAATTGCTAATTTATCAATTGGTTCTATTTCTCCAATAACTTCAAGAACTCTTTGATTAGTTTTAGCTTTTTCAATTGCTTTTTCATAAAGTGAATTTTCAGAATATGCTTTAGCAATATCAGTTACATTTCCGTCAATGCTTAAACTCAAAATTAACCAAAATAAAAGGAAAAAAAATTAGTGTTAAGGTTGGTAAAAACCATTTCCAATTTTTTTTCCACCAACTTTTCTCAACTACTAATTCATTACCCATATTTGTATTTTAATTTGTTCTTCAATTATTTTTCTGCGAAATTTTGGTTCAAATTATCCACCAACTAGTATTTAGGCGAAATAAAACTTCGCCAATCTATTCTTTTTTGGGTGTATATACTAAGTTTCGCTTTGTATACCTTCAAATATATAACTAATTCTTTACAAAAATTGTTACGGTATTATAGAAACAAAAACGTTCTCAATAGCCCTGATGGTAATGTAAATCCCGCGCTTTTGCAAAAGGGCGAGGATTGTAATGAACTGCAGGACCAAAAGCAGTTTTGAAAAGAAATCCTTCTGCTCCTATAAAACAATTCCATAAAAAAAGGAAACTCAACTGCTGTTGAGTTCCCTTTGTAACTCTTATTATACTCCCTATTTATTCGGCTGGGGCGTCATTCGCAGGTAGGGCTTAATTTGTTGGTATCCTTTCGGGAATTTTGCCGGAATCTCATGATCTGGAATCGATGTGGATATCACTACATCATCTCCCTCCTTCCAGTTTGCAGGAGTCGCCACGCTGTATTCTGACGTTAATTGCAGACTATCAATAACACGAAGGATTTCATCAAAGTTCCTTCCGGTTGAGGCAGGATAGGTCAACATCAGTTTTATCTTTTTATCGGGTGCAATAACAAAAACCGACCGAACGGTAAATTTGTCATCCGCCTTTGGATGAATCATATCATACAACTCGGCAATTTTCATGTCTTCGTCAGCAATAATCGGAAAATTAACCGTCGTGTTTTGGGTTTCATTGATGTCTTTTATCCATTTAAAGTGCGACTCCAGACCGTCAACGCTCAACGCGATGACCTTCGTATTTCTCTTTAAAAATTCTTTGTAATAATTAGCAACCGTCCCTAGTTCGGTCGTGCAAACAGGAGTGAAATCCGCGGGATGGGAAAACAAAACTCCCCAAGAATCCCCTAACCACTCATGAAAACGTATTTTACCTATAGTTGTTTCAGCTTCAAAATCCGGAGCTATATCCCCTAATCGTAGTGTTGCCATGATTCCTCTTTTTTAATTTACTTAAATTTAATCAAAAAAAATCATAAGAGGGGCCGTCAACATCATAAATAAAACCAAAATAGAGCTACAAGAACTTGTATTTGAATACGACGACAAGCTCCAAAAAAGCCGCTTTAGTTCAAATAAAATGCAAAATAAAATACCAGAAAGCCAGTGTGACGAAAGAAAGTGGAATCCCAAAACCAATCATCATGCTGCTCAACCGTGGTTTTAGGCCATGAGTGGTCGCCAAAATACTTGCCGTAATCATTGGCGCCATCGCCGATTCCATAATAGCCACATCAATCATTTCGGAATTCTGCTTCAGGACAACTACGTACAACAAATAGATAATGGCAGGAGTCATCATTAATTTAAAAAAAAGCCCGAGACCCAAAAATTTCCAGTGTTGGCTGCGACTCTCAAAACGCAGTTGCAAGCCTACTGAAACCAAAGCCAACGGCGTTACCCCGCTTCCAACCTTCTGCAAAACAAATTGAATCCAATCCTGAAAATCAAAACCAAACACATTCAACAAACAAGCTAATATGAAAGTGACAAATGGTGGAAAAATAAGAATTTTTTTTAAAATTTGCCCACCATTCTGATCGCCTCTGGAATACAAAGTCGCCACAAGAATTCCCAGCGTCGAAAGCACGACAAATGTGCCAGGCTGGTCCACCAATATAGCCGTTTTCATCCCCTCGGCCCCGTACAAGGCCTGTATTATCGGAAATCCCAAAAAGGAGGTGTTTCCCAGACCCGCGGTTAAAATCAAACAGCCGGTGAGCTTTTTGGACCAGTTGAATCTCTTTCCCAAAAACCGAAAAAACACAAACGAAAAAACAAATGCTATCCATGCCACCCCGATTGGAAACAACAATCGATTATCCCAATGAATCTTCGGTATATAATAGAGCGCCAAAGCCGGAAGACAGATGTAAATGACGATTTTGTTGAGCAGCTTATAGCTGGTGGTAGGAAACCATTTTACATGCTGCAGTAATAGTCCCAGAAACAGATAAATAAAAATAAGGATGAAGTTGATCATAACGAAACAAATATATCCACTAATTTTGTAGTATCATACAGCATAAATAAAATTCTCTTGAATAAAAACCTTAATTTCAAAGCTCCGTTTACTTCTGCGACCCTGATAATTTATGTCCATAAAAGACGAATTAATCCCGATAATTCATGTTTAAGTGCTAATTTTACTAAAAATGATTTGAACTTTGGAAAAAGACAAAAGAAAATATTCTGCACTTAAAGAAAAAGCGGGTATTGAACCACCCGAAATATTCAGCCCTTCGGCAGTGAAAAATATTCAGAAATTCAGGAAAGTCCAACCCTCTTCCGAAGAATTGGTTAACGGTATTTTATCGGGCAATATAACGGCCTTAAGCCGCGCCATTACCTTAATCGAAAGCACCAATCCAAATCATTTGACAAAAGCCAACGAAGTGATAAACGCCTGTTTACCGCATGCCAATAAATCCGCTAGAATAGGAATAACCGGTGTGCCCGGAGTGGGAAAAAGCACTTTTATAGAAGCTTTTGGCAAACACTTAACAGGACTGGGGAAAAAAGTGGCCGTTTTGGCTGTTGACCCCAGTAGCACGATTTCTCATGGAAGCATCCTGGGCGACAAAACCCGTATGGAAGAACTGGTGAAGGACAAAAACGCCTTTATCCGTCCGTCGGCTTCCGGTGAAACATTGGGCGGCGTGGCCAGAAAAACCAGGGAATCGATCAGCCTCTGCGAAGCCTGTGGTTTTGACACGATAATTATTGAAACCGTTGGTGTGGGCCAAAGCGAAACTGCCGTTCACAGCATGGTGGATTTCTTTCTCTTGTTGAAAATTGCGGGAGCAGGAGATGAATTGCAGGGAATCAAACGCGGCATTATGGAAATGGCGGATGCGATTGTCATCAACAAAGCGGATGGCGACAATATCAGAAAGGCCAAACTGGCAAAAAGCGAATTCAACAGGGCATTGCATCTTTTTCCGGCTAAAAAATCAGGCTGGACGCCAACGACAGCAACCTGCAGCGCCATTAATCAAAATGGGATTTCCGAGGTTTGGGAAACAATCGAAAAGTTTTTGGAACTTACAAAAGGCAACGACTATTTCTATAAAAAACGCTCCGAGCAAAATGAATATTGGTTGATGGAAACTATCAATGAACAAATAAAACTGCATTTTTACAACCATCCAGATATCCAAGAATTACTGGATTCAACCAAAAAAGCGGTGCAAAACGATGAAATTTCACCATTTGCAGCCGCTCAATTATTGTTAAATAAATATTTTAAGTAAACATTACTCCTTCTCGTAACGCTCCATTTCTTTGTCGTAAAAAGCATTGGCTTGCTCGACTAAACCTTCCATTTCAGCATTTAGCTCTCCTTCGTCCAGATCTTCCGCTTCTTCCATAAACTCCACCTCATCATCTTTAAGATTTATTATGAATCTTGGGTAGTCCAAATGTATGATGAAAATATCCTCCGGAAAATCAGTATTGTCACCTAGCAAAAACTTTGGTAATTCCATGTTTAATTTATATTTAATGTTTTTATTGTATCATTTGATTATCGACTTAACGAATAGACAAATAACCGAATAAAGTTTCAAAAAATCTATTTATCCGAAAGAATTATTGGAGCGCCACCTTTACCGTTCATGAAAATAATTTTGGTATTGGGCGATGCGGCTAATTCCTTTTGCGCCTTAATCGTTTCGTATTGCAATTGCTTGTCCGTCAGTCCCGTTGAAATTATCTTTTGGTAATCGGCAATACCTTGCGCCTCCACTCTTTTACGTTCGGCTTCCTGTTTTTCTTTCTGCAGAACAAAAATCATCTTTTGGGCGTCTTGTTCGGCATTAATTTTACTCTCGATCGTCTTTTTAACAGAGGACGGAAGGTTGATGTTTCTAATCAACAATTGCTCAAGCACTAAGCCTCTAGTCTTAAAATCGGCTTCTATACTTTTAAATATCCTCTCCTGAAACTCATTCCTTTTGGTTGAATATAAAGCGACAGCGTCATAATAAACAGCGTTGTCACGGATACGCGTTCTTGTAACGGGGCGAACTATTTTATCGATATAGTTCACACCTATTTGTTTGAAAATCGTTGGAGCATCTTCAGCTGATACACGATACAATACCGTCAAGTCAATCACCACTTCAAGACCGTCATTTGACAGCACCCGGATGGCATCATCTCCCTGTTGGGCGCCTTCGGTCTGGGCCGCGGACATGGTATAATTTTGGGTTTGGACATCAAAATCGGTTACCTCCAGAAGAGGGTTGATTATGTGTAAACCCGGATCCAATACATCCGACTCTACATTTCCGTACAACGATTTCACCCCCACCTTACCGGCATCTATTTGTTTGAATGCAGAAGAAAAAACACCCAAAAGAATCAATAAAATTCCTATAATTCGCGCTAAACTGGCAAATTTAGAGAATGGGTTTTGGTCATGTTTCAAAGTAAAGCTCATAACCAATAAGATTATCCCAAGAACGATAAGTAATATCATGTATTTTGATTTAGAATGTTTTATGTGCCAATTAGACACAAAAACAGATTAGAAGTTACAATGTGAGAATAACTTTATTTTTTGGCCTCTTCTAAAATCAGCCTTTTTGTCAAACTCACAAAACGAATATACAAAAATAAAGCGGCAGTTGATAATCCTGCCAGAAGTCCTATCCAAATCCCCATCCCCTTCAATTCTGTATAAAGACCTAAATAAATGGATATTGGAAACCCGACCACCCAATAGGCAACAAAAGTGATGTACATTGGGATTTTAACGTCTTGCAAGCCTCTTAACGCGCCCAGGACAACTACCTGGATCCCGTCTGAAATTTGAAAAACCGCCGCTACCAATAATAATTGCGCCGCAATGGTTATCACTTCCGTATTAACGGCTAAATCTTCTACATTTTTCATGTCAACAAACAAAGCGGGCAGTTGTATGTGGAAAAGTACAAATATAAGGGCGAAAAAAGATTCCAGCATGATCGCCAATAAAAATATGGAAAAGGCGACAATGCGAAGTTGCTTGTAATCGGCCAAGCCTTTTTGATTCCCTACTCGAATGGTGGCCGCTACACTCAAACCCATCGCGAACATAAACGTAAAAGTGGCCAAACTCAATGCGATCTGATTCGCCGCCTGATTCATTATTCCCAAAAGGCCCGAAAGCCATATCGCTCCGGTGAACAAACCTACCTCAAAAAACATTTGCATCGCAGACGGCGCCCCGAGTCGAATAATTTCTACGTTAACCTTTCTTTTGATGCTTTTCAGAGCAAACTTCTCGAAAAAGGGATGAAATTTTTCCTTTTTTTGCATCATATAATGCATATACCCAAGCATCACAAACCGTGACGCTATCGTCCCTACCCCCGCTCCTACAATCCCCAGCTTAGGAAAAAACCAAATACCGTAAATCAATAAGTAATTCAAAACTACATTTACGACGTTCCCTAAAATGGTTGCCCACATGGAATATTTGGTCTCACTCATTCCGTCCGCGAATTGCTTGTATCCTTGGAAAATTATCAACGGAATCAACGAAAAAGCAACAATGTCTAAATACGGTTTGGCTAGCTCAACCACGTTGTCAGGTTGTCCCATCAAACCAATCAATGGCTTTGAAAAAAAAATCACCCCGAAAAGGATTACTCCTAAAATGGTGCACAAATACAGTCCGTGATGGAAGGCACTTCGTCCCTCCTCAATGCTTTTTTTTCCGTCAGCTTGTGCTGCCAATGGCGTAATTGCCGTCGAAAACCCAATCCCTAAAGACATCGCTATAAAAACAAAGCTATTCCCTAAAGAAACGGCCGCCAACTCGGTCGGGCCTAATTTACCCACCATTATATTGTCTACAATCCCAACAACGGTATGCCCCAACATTCCCAAAATTATGGGGTAGGCCAATCTTAAATTATACGAAAACTCTTTTGTGTAGGCAGATAAATCCAATTCTTGTCTTTTAAGTGGCAAATATAATTAGAAGCATTTTAATGCTCCTGTAATATTGATTTAATATATGCCCCTTTTTTAGGGTAATTTTTCATTTTCCAATATTATATAACAAAATCAAATAATTCTATAACATTTAAGATGTGCATCCGATATAAATTTGCACCCGTCATCATCACAAAAATAAAATTAAATAAGATGGCATTTAACAAAAAAAAATAAATTATGACACTTACGAAAAAAATTAAAATGTTATCAATAGTTGCAGTCTCAATGATGTTTGCAAATAACATACAAGCTCAAGATGCAGCTCCGGCAAAAAATTATGACCAAGGTTTCAAATTGGGATTTGGTGTTAACGCAGGATATGCTACTCAAGACCCTTACAAATTAGCCTTGGGAGCAGATGCAAGATTACAATATGATTTAACAAAAAGATACTCTCTAACTCTTACAACTGGATTTTCTAACTTATTCGTAAGCGAAGCTGACGGAAGTGATCTAGGATTCATTCCTGCAAAAGCCGGTTTTAAAGCGTTCGTTTGGAATGATGAATTTTATGTGATGGGAGAAGCCGGTGCTGCATTTGCAGTAACTAACGGTTACAACCAAACTTCATTGCTTTTGGCTCCTAGTATCGGTTATGCATCTAAATACATTGACGTTTCATTGCGTTACGAGCACTATTCTGATTTCCCGAAAATGAACAGTAACGGAACTGTAGGAAAAGGTCTAGGACAAGTTGGTGTACGTTTGGCTTACGGGTTCGACCTATAAAAACATATTGAATTAGTAAAAAAAATGCTCTGAGTTTCAGAGCATTTTTTTTTGTTTTTTTAAAATCTAAAATCCCTGTTAAAGAAGAAACCGCCAAGTCACTTCCTTTCCTTCTTCAACACATCTTTATAGATTTCAATATTGGATTTTATATCTTCATCTAATTCAGGCAGCTTAATATCGGTATGTTTCTGCATTTCTTCCCAGATAATTTTAGCGACAATATAACGGCTCATCTCCTTATCATCTCCCGGAATCACGTACCAAGGAGCATATTCAGTCGATGTTTTATTAATAGCTTCTTCGTAATAATGCATATAATCGTCCCAACGCAACCTTTCCTTTAAATCCCCGGTTGAGAATTTCCAATTGTGTTTCTCCTCTTCCAGTCTTCGCAACAATCGTTCTCTTTGCTCTTCCTTGCTCATGTGAAGGAAAAATTTAAGAACTATGATTCCGTTTTGGGTAATGTGTTTCTCGAAATTCCTTATTTGCTCCATGCGATTTTCCCAAAATT
>NZ_DATBVQ010000042.1:0-22128 GCF_036515215.1 Flavobacterium sp. | reverse complement strand
GACCGAAGTACAGGAGAAAGCGATTCCCCTATTATTGGAAAAAGACACAGATATGGTTGCGTTGGCTCAGACAGGGACAGGGAAAACGGCAGCATTTGGTTTTCCAGTTATCCAAAAAATTGATGCCAACAACAGAAATACTCAAGCATTAATTTTATCTCCAACACGCGAACTTTGTTTGCAGATTACCAACGAAATTAAAAACTACTCTAAATACGAAAAAGGTATTAATGTGGTAGCAGTTTACGGTGGGGCTAGCATAACAGACCAAGCAAGAGACATTAAGAGAGGCGCGCAAATTATTGTGGCAACTCCGGGAAGAATGCAAGACATGATTAATAGAGGATTGGTAAACATTTCTCAAATCAACTATTGTATTCTAGATGAGGCCGACGAAATGTTGAACATGGGTTTCTACGAAGACATCGTAAACATTCTGTCAACTACTCCAGACGAAAAAAACACATGGTTGTTCTCTGCAACAATGCCTGCTGAAGTAGCACGTATTGGAAAACAATTCATGAAAGACCCAATTGAAATTACAGTTGGAGCAAAAAATTCAGGTTCCGCAACAGTTTCACATGAGTTTTACCTTGTAAACGCACGCGATCGTTACGAAGCTTTGAAACGTTTAGCTGATGCTAATCCAGACATTTTCTCAGTAGTTTTTTGTCGTACCAAAAGGGATACACAAGCAGTTGCTGAAAAATTAGTGGAAGACGGATACAGCGCTGCTGCATTGCACGGAGATTTATCTCAAGCGCAACGTGATGGTGTTATGAAATCTTTTAGAGGAAGACAAATCCAAATGCTTGTTGCAACTGACGTTGCAGCACGTGGAATTGACGTTGATAACATTACTCACGTAGTGAATTACCAACTTCCTGACGAAATAGAAACTTACAATCACCGTTCAGGCCGTACTGGTCGTGCAGGTAAATTAGGTACTTCTATTGTTATCGTGACTAAAAGTGAATTGCGTAAGATTTCTTCAATCGAAAGAATCATCAAACAAAAATTTGAAGAAAAAACAATTCCTTCCGGAATCGAAATCTGCGAAATACAATTATTGCACTTAGCCAATAAAATTAAAGACGTAGAAGTAGATCACGAAATTGACAACTATCTTCCTGCAATAAACAATGTTCTTGAAGACTTGACGAAAGAAGAGTTAATCAAGAAAATGGTTTCGGTAGAATTTAATCGTTTTATCAACTATTACAAGAAAACTAGAGATATCTCAAATCAATCGAACTCTGAAAGACGTGATCGTGATGATAGAGATGGTGCTCCAAGAGAAAGCAACAATGGTGGTGCAACAAGATATTTTGTGAACATAGGTTCTAGAGATAATTTTGATTGGATGTCATTAAAAGACTACTTGAAAGAAACATTAGACTTAGGTCGTGATGACGTTTTCAAAGTGGACGTAAAAGAAGGTTTCTCTTTCTTTAACACGGACCCTGAACACACTGATAAAGTGATGGAAGTATTGAACAACGTACAACTGGAAGGACGTCGTATCAATGTTGAAATTTCTAAAAATGATGGTGGCGGAAGACGTGACCATAACGGAAGAAGTTCTGGTGGTTTTGGCGGCGGTGCAAGAAGTTCCGCTCCAAGAAGAGAAGGCAGCTTTGCTCCAAGAAGAGAAGGTTCAGGCGGATTTAGAAGCGACAGAAACTCAGCTCCGAGAGAAGGTGGTTTCGGCGGAAGAAGTTCAGCTCCAAGAGAAGGCGGCTTTGGCGGAAGAAGTTCTTCAAGAGGAGAAGGCGCTTCAGATAGAGCTCCTAGACGTTCTGAAAGTTTCGGTGATTCACCTAGACCAAGAAGACCAAGAAAAGACTAACATTTACTGTTAATTTTCTTATAATAATATAAGGGACTACAAAATATTTAATCCTGTTTTATTACTTTTAAAGTTTTAAACCAGTTTATGAAATATTTTGTAGTCCTCTTTTTTTTAACACTATCCGCAACCGTTTCGGCGCAGAGTATAGTTCCTTCCCAAAAAGTATCCGGTTTTATCTACAACGACAACACTAAGTCGCCCCTGATTAACGTCAACATCATCAACATCAACAAAGTAAGAGGAGCGCGAACTGATTCGCAAGGTTACTTTGAAATCGACGTGCAACCAACCGATACGTTACATCTTTCTCTTTTAGGATATCAATCGCTAAGGGTCAAAGTCACCAATGACTGGATAAAAAACAAGGTCGCCAAAATATTCCTTACAGAAAAAGCAATTGCACTTGAGGAAGTCGTGATCAGGCCTTTTAATTTAACGGGCTATTTGGAGGTGGATTCAAAAACAATTCCAACAAATGAAAACTATCGTTACAGTATTTCTGGATTAACGCATGCCTACGAAGCCGGTGAATATTCCCCAAATGCTTTCGGTAGAGTTCTCGGCTCGATTTTCAATCCGGCAGACATGCTCTATAATTTCTTTGGGAACAACCCTAAAGAACTCAAGAAACTAAAAGAAATGAAGAAAGACGACACCGTTAGAAATCTTCTGGAATCTAAGTTTGACAGAGAAACGATAGCGGTCCTGCTTGGCGTTGATAAAAAAGAAATTGCCGAAATTTTACAGCGATGCAACTACTCTGAATCTTTCATAAAAACGGCAAATGATTTACAAATCATGGATGCCATAAGTGGATGCTATGAAGAATATAAGATTTTGAAAAAAAGATAGAAAATCTGCATCAACAGCTTATTTTTCGATGCAAAGACAAATATTTAATCCTCAATTATGACCATAATTGAGGATTTATATTTAAAATCGAAATTAATTTTTAATTAATCTAATCAAATTATGCCGAACATAGCTTTCCAAACTATTAATTGGGACAAAATAGAAAAAACGAATCATCCGGGGGAAACCGGCACGGCCACTTGGCAAGCCATACAAATAGGCGGACTAAGAATCCGAAAAGTCATCTATTCAGAAAATTATCTGGCAGACCATTGGTGCCAAAAAGGACACATTGTCCATTGCCTTAAAGGACATATAATAAGCGAAATGGAATCTGGGGAAGAAAAGTACCTTTCAGAAGGAATGAGTTATGTGGTATCCGATAATGCGAGCTCACATCGTTCGATCTCAGTAAACGGAGCCGAATTACTCATTATAGATGGTGATTTTTTGCAATAATATTTAAAATAAATCAAAATATTATATACATTTACTTCCAATAGAAAAGAAAATCTTAATACTTATATCATGGCAAAAAGTCAAGACGCGAAAAAAACCGCTAAAAAAGAACCGCTAAAAACGGCAAAAGAAAAGAAAGAAGAAAAAAGAGAAAAGAAAAACAGTCCAAAAAGAGACTAATTCCTTTAAATAACAAACCCTCGTTTATTACTAAACGAGGGTTTATTATATAATTTCCAGACTATTATTATTTGACTGGAATGTTTTTTAAAATTTCCAACAAAAATTTCCAAAATTTTTGAGAAGAGGAAATACTGGCTCTTTCGTCAGGCGAATGTGCTCCGTGAATGGTAGGTCCAAAAGAAATCATGTCCATATCCGGATAATTAGTCCCAAGGATACCGCATTCCAATCCAGCGTGACATGCCACCACTTTCGGCTTTTCTCCATTTTGCTTTTCGTAAATAGGAACTAGCACATCTAAAATCTCCGATTTCACATTTGGAGTCCAACCGGGATAAGATCCTGAAAGCTCCACTTCACATCCCACCAATTCAAATGCGGAACGTAACGAATTAGCCAAATCAAATTTGGACGTCTCTACAGAAGAACGAGTCAAACAACCCACAGAAATTTCGCCATCCTTAACAATTACCCTAGCTATATTGTTAGACGTTTCCACCAAATCTTCCATGTCGGCACTCATTCTATACACCCCGTTATGGGCAGCATATATGGCTCTGATGATCCCTTCCTGAACCCCCAAATCCATTACTTTTTTCGGCAATTCGCATTTCACGATTTCAATTGTCAAGTTTGGTTCCGTGGTTTTATATTCCGTTTTGATGTCATTGATGATTTCCTGCATATCAAAAATATAGGCTTCATCAAACATTTCAGAGATAACCACTTTAGCTACACTTTCTCTAGGAATAGCGTTACGCAAACTTCCACCGTCGATTTCGGCCACTTGCAAACCAAAGTTTTCGAAGGCGTCAAACAACAAACGGTTCATGATTTTATTGGCATTACCCAAACCTTTGTGGATATCCATACCTGAATGCCCCCCCTTTAGTCCTTTTACGGTGATTATATGCCCAACTGAACCTTCCGGTACCTCTTCTTCGTTATAGCTGCGTGTCGCCGTCACATCGATACCGCCAGCGCAACCAATATCAATCTCATCATCTTCTTCCGTATCCAAGTTTAAGAGGATTTGCCCTTGCAAAATGCCGCCTTTTAGGTTTAAGGCTCCTGTCATTCCAGTTTCTTCATCGATAGTGAACAGTGCCTCAATAGCAGGATGTGGAATATCTTTACTTTCTAAAATCGCCATAATTGCGGCAACCCCAAGACCGTTATCAGCACCGAGAGTCGTTCCTCTGGCACGAACCCAGTCTCCATCAACATACATGTCGATTCCTTGAGTATCGAAATCGAAAACAGTATCGGAATTTTTTTGGTGCACCATATCCAAATGCCCTTGCATTACGATGGCTTTGCGATTTTCCATGCCTGCAGTGGCTGGTTTGCGAATAATGACATTACGAATTTCGTCTTCAAAAGTTTCTAGTCCAAGGTTATTCCCGAAGTTTTTCATAAATTCAATTACTCGTTCCTCTTTTTTAGATGGGCGAGGCACGGCATTTAAATCGGCAAACTTATTCCAAAGTGCTTTGGGCTCTAAATTTCTTATTTCTTGACTCATTTATTTGTGTTTGAAGTTTATTGTTTTTAAAATTCAAAGTTACAAAGTTTAAACTCTTTTTCGGTACTAATCGATATTGTAATTACCTTTACGTTTTCAAAATCACTGCCGTGAAACAAAAACACATTCTTCCGGTCTTTCTTTTTGTGCAAATAATATTTCTTCAAGTCATTCCTTTTTTCCCTGACCATGTGGAACGTTATTACAGCATGGGATTGTATCCGTATATCGCTTCATTTTCAAGAAACACATTTGGAAGCATTCCCTTTTCGATAGGAGATTTTATTTATTTTATTTTAATCATTTATATGTTTAAATGGCTCTGGAACAAAAGAAAAACCTGGAAACTGCAATGGAAGAATAATACATTACATATTTTGAGTTCCCTGTCCATTTTTTACTTTATGTTTCATCTGCTTTGGGCAATGAACTATTATCGCCAACCGCTTTTTGAAAAGATGGCAATCCAAAGAGACTATTCAGATCAGGAGTTGCTTCAGTTCACCAGAAAACTGATTTCAAAAACCAACGCCATCCACAGTACAATAGCAGAAAACAAAAATGCAAAAGTGGTGTTCCCCTACTCCCAAGACCAAGCATTCCAAATGAATTTGAATGGCTATAAAAATTTATCCAATCGATATCCCTTCTTTTCCTATACCAATTTGAGCGCAAAAAAATCGCTCATCAGCTTGCCCTTAACTTATATGGGATTTGGCGGTTATTTAAACCCTTTCACTAATGAGGCACAAGTGAATTATCTGGGCCCAATGTATAATTTTCCAACAACAACTTGCCATGAAATGGCGCACCAATTGGGGTTTGCCAGCGAAACTGAATGCAATTTCATCGGCTTTCTGGCCTCGGTGAAGAACGACAATTTGTATTTCAAATATTCAGGTTATAGTTTCGCCTTGCGTTATTGTTTAGGCAATTGGGAAATGCGGAACAAGGCCATTTTTGACCAATTGCTAAAAACCGTCCATCCGGGAATCTTAAAAAACTATAAGGAAAGCAAGGACTTCAGGGCAGAATATGAAACAGCCTTAGAAACAGGTTTTCATCTTTTTTACGACAATTTTCTAAAGCTAAATCAGCAAAAAGACGGAATGGAGAGTTACAGCAAATTTGTCAATTTGATGGTGAATTATTATGGCAAAAAAAAATTATGAGCTGTGAATTTTGGTACAATTCACAACTCATAATCGTATTATTCTTTTTACATGATGACGAGAAATCGCCGTCACTCCAGTTTTTGACGTTATATTTTCTCAAGAAGCAGTCCGGTTGCGGTAAGTCCGGGTCCAAAGGCCATAGCCACAACTTTTGTACCGGGTGCAATCGTTGGATCGTTGACTATTTCATTAAATATATGGGGCACGGTTGCTGAAGACATATTTCCCAAACGATTCAGTACGTCATAAGACCAACGTGCCTGGTCTTTAGAAATCCCAACTGCCGCAACCACATAATCAATGATTTTTGGCCCACCGGGATGAATCGCAAAATGCATATTGCCTTTTTCCTCTTCCAAATCAATACCCACTTTATTGCACATTACGGTTAAAAAGGATTTGATGTTTTTACGAATAAAAACAGGAACTCTTTTAGATAGGGTCATTAAAAAATTATATTCCCCTAATTCCCATGACATGTCCTCCAACGAATCAGGAATAATAACCTCATGAGAAGCTAAGATTCGCAACCCTTTTTTCTCCAGTATATCGGCATCGTTCATGAAAGCGTCTTCTTCATATAAAGAATACCCAATAAAACCATCCGCAAAAAGAGAACAAATCATCGTATTTGCGACAGAGAATTCCGTTAGATTCAAATGCGCAGATAAAAGCTCCGTGTGAACCACATCTGCTCTACCGTTGTCTGAGCTGCCACTAATTAAACTGCTTGCCGTGCGGATTGCGGGAAAAGCACCATAACATCCCATTTGGTAGGAATGTGTAACTTGTGTTGTTTCCCAGTTTCTATTTATTACCGCTTGTTGGGCAACACTCGGTGAAGAATAACCGGAACAAGTAACATGGACCAGGTTTTCGGGAGCGGCAATTTCACCTGAATAAAACTCGTCAAAAACATATCCCATTTTATTTTTAAACCATTCCATTCGAACTCCGATTTTAGGTCCGAATGTGTCCCCGGTCTTCGTCATTAAGCTGGAAGGGAAATCATAATCCGATAGCAAAGTGTTATCCATTTTGTTCTCAATAAAGTCTAAGACTTCTTCAAAAATCAAAATTTGTCTTTGATTAATATTTTCGGGAGAAACCGAATATTTGTCTACCTGGTCTGAAATTACCTCGAAACTATTAGGCTCGTTATAGCTATCATCAACTTCAGTCCCTACCAGATTGGGCAGATTCTGGAAGTGATGGTATAGAAACTTGGTGTATTGATTCAATTTTTTTTGATCGATTAACTTACCCACTAAAATGGGCTTAAAATTGGAAATGATAATGCTTTTCATTAATGTGGTACTTTAATTAATTTTCCAAACATAATTCAAAACTCGCTAAATTTAGTAGGCACAATATTTGATTTTTATTTAAAAAACGTAACTTATTGATTTTTAATGTATTAATAATCTTAAAGTTAAGTTAAAGTATTGCAAATCAGAACATTGTAAGAATGATATCACATATCAAATTTTCGCTGATTATCAAGCATGTAAGAATCATAGCACAATCCAATTCATCGCCGTTTCAAAAAACAGTTTTCAGTTTTCATCCTTCCAAATCGCCAATTTAATCAAAAAAAAACTCGAGAAAACCGCCCATTTGGGCATCCTTATTTGGAGACGAAACACCTCCAGAAAACTAAAATAAGATTCCACGGCGGGACAAGAAATCACATCGCCAGTTAAGAAAAATAAGACTTCTGTTTTAGGTCACAAGGTTGAAAATAGACCTGTGAAGAACTAAATATGTTGACTAGCCCCGATGGCAATGAAAATCCTTTATTTTTTTCTCTTTTTTGAGAAAAATAAAGATTGTAATGCACAGCGGGACAACTGTTTATTGTACTGCAAAAAAACTGTGCTACAAAATAAAAAAGTAGTACTTTGTAACAAATTCGACCGGAGAGGTACTAATGAGTCATGAGTGAAAATCTAGAACATTCTTTTGTAAAGCAATTAAAGGATAATCAAAATATAATCCACAAGATATGTAGGTTGTATACTGATTGCGAAGATGCACACAAAGATTTGTTTCAGGAAATCACCATTCAGTTATGGAAGGCTTTTCCAAAATTTAGAGGCGATAGCAAATTTTCCACTTGGGCCTATCGTGTAGCGCTGAACACCGCCATTACCTTATACAGAAAAAACAAGCGAACGGTTGCTACCGTTGAGTATGAGGGAAGACAGCACTTCATGAAGGAGGTGGACTACAATTACGAAGAAGAGGAGCAAATTAAACTCATGTACAAGGCCGTCTATCAGCTTAATGACATAGAGAAAGCCTTGGTTTTTATGTATCTCGAAGATAAAGACTATAGGGAAATAGCCGAAACTTTGGGTATTAGCGAGGTTAATGCCAGAGTAAAAATGAACAGGATTAAAGGGAAATTAAAAAAAATATTAAATCCTTAAGGAATATGAAAGAGCTGGATTTATTAAAAAAAGACTGGAAAAAGAACGCAGATTCTTTTGAACAGATATCGGAAGTGGAAATTTACAAAATGATCCATAAAAAATCGTCTTCAATCGTGAAGTGGATTTTGATTATTAGCATTTTGGAGGTTTTACTATGGACTTCGATTAGCGTGTTTTTTAACACCGACGAGTATTTGGAACAGATCAATCATACGGATCTGATATCCTATTTCAGGATACTTACCGTTTTCAACTATGGTGTAATTTTGGCTTTTATATACTTGTTTTACAAAAACTACATTCGCATCACTACAACTGTATCTACCAAACAACTGATGAAGGACATTTTAAAGACCCGAAAAACGGTCCAGTATTATGTATGGTATAACCTTGCGATGGCTGTTGTTAGCCTGATTATAGGTTTTGTGATCGCTTTAGTTTACAATCCCGAAACTAGTATTTTGAACGACCAGATCGCCAACAACGGAAAAGTAATGGCAATCACAATAGGAGTTTTGCTTTTGACCACCGTTGTGTTCTTTGGACTATTTTGGCTTTTTTACAGACTCCTATACGGGATCCTGCTCCGAAGACTGTATGCCAATTATAAAGAATTGAAGAAAATCGACTTATAAAAAAAAGAGTTCGCCGCGGCGAACTCTTTTTTTTTATATCAATATTCCCATCTACGAAGTTTGTTTAGTTTTTCTTGCTCTTCTCTTTCCTCGCATGGAATCACTTTTAAGAAAGAAGGGTGCTGCTCTATGGCATATTCCACTTTTTCAACTATTTCATCAATGGTGTCATTATCATAATCAATATCCAGCGGTTCCTTAATGATAAAGGACTGCAGGATCCCTTTCTTTTTCATTCTCAAGCCCTTTTTGTCAAAGGAGCGTCGGAAACCGTCTATGACAATCGGCACCACAATAGGTCGGTGTTCTTTGATGATATGGGCCGTCCCTTTCCTTACTGGTTTGAATGATTTAGTTGTGCCTTGCGGAAAAGTAATTACCCATCCATCTTTAAGCGCCACTTTGATGTTCTCAGTGTCATTCGGGTTTACCTCTTTTTTCTCTTTGACATCAACCCCTTTTGCTCGCCAGGTTCTTTCGACTGTAATGGCACCCGCATAGGCCAAAATTCTCGGCAAAATACCAGCCTGCATGGTTTCCTTTGCCGCGACATAATAGATATTCAGTTTGGGGTTCCATAAATACAGCACGTTCTTGATATTGTCTTCCCTACCTTTCAGGCTGGCATTAAAAACGTGAAACATAGCCACGACATCAGCAAAATAGGTTTGATGGTTGGATATGAAAAGTACATTTGCATCGGGTAAATTTCGTATAATTTCTGAACCTTCTATTTGTAATTCATTGAAACCCCTATAGCGTCTGTGCGTAATGCCCCCGAAAATCCGGATCAACCATTTCTTCAAAAACAATATGTGACCAAAAGGATTTCTCTTAAATAACCCCATAAAATTGTGTGTGTTTTTAGTAAATTTGGATTACAAACTTACGGAATTAATTCTTTATCTTTTGTACCGGAAACGATAGGCAGCTATCGAATAGCGTTAAAAACAACAAACTATCATGTGATTGTGACAAATCAATGGCTTGAATTCAGGACACTTTTTAAAACATCTTTCAACTCGCTCAGCATCATCGCCGTTGCACCCCAGACAATATGTCCTTCAATATCAAATGCCGGAACGTTAATCTCCTTTGCATAAGAAGTGGACAGTTTCGCTTCAACAAGTATTTCATCATTCAAGAAAATGGACAGCGGCAATTCGATAATGCTTGACACTTCACTGGGATCGAGAACAAAGCAAATTTCCTCCTTGCAGATTCCCAGAAAAGGATGCACAATAAAATTGCTTGGCGGAATATACACTTCCGTAAAAGACTTGACTACATCAATTATTGCCGGATTTACGCCTACTTCCTCCTGCGTTTCCCGTAAAGCTGTTTCTGAAAAATTTTCATCTCCAGCTTCATATTTCCCACCCGGAAACGCTATTTGTGCGGAATGCACCCCTTCATAGGAATTCCGCACGATAAGCACGAGATGGGTCATCCCATTTTTAGGATAGAAAAGCATCATAACAGCAGCCATTTTGGGATTTTTGCCTTTAGAGACATCGTTTTTCATGCTCTCGATCCTTTCAAATGGTGCCATTTTAATATGAGCTTCCATAGCAGGAAGCTTGGCTTCCGCCAAGTTGGGAACATATTCTAAAAAATATTGGAAATCCATAATCAAAGTCTATTTTTGCATTCAAAATATAATATAAATATAGTTTAGAAAATCACATTGCGCAAATTTTCTAAAATCAAATTCGAAGAAGCAAAATGTACAGTAAAGAAGAAACTCAAAAATTAAAACGAGAATTCTGGGTCACATTCGCAGAGAAATACCCCCGGAAATGGGTGCTATACGATACCAAAATTAAAAATTTCTCTTTTAAGTTTTATGTAGACAATAAAAAGGCACAAGTGCTTATCGATATTGAGCATCGCAACGATGACTTGCGAACCGGCTATTTTGAAAAACTGCTGGCTTTAAAAAACATATTGGAGGAGGAATTCGTCAAAGACCTTGTGTTTGAAAGAAATTACGTGTTGGAAAATGGAAAAACAATCAGCCGTATTTGGATTGAAAAACTAGGGGTAAGCGTCAGCAACCGCAGCTATTGGGGCGAAATATTTGCTTTTTACAACGAAAAAATGAATGCCTTAGAACTTTTCTATTCAGAGTACGATGACTTTATTAAGGATGTAGATTAGATTCTGCCCCTCCGCAAAAAACCAATAGATAAAGAAAGTCGCGAATGGCGACTTTTTTTATAATTTACATATTGAAAATGTTGTAGACGATAATCCTATCGTTATAATTGATATACAATTGCTTCCTGTTATCCTGATTTTTTCTGGTAATGATGGAAAGCGTGCAGTCATCTCCGTTGTTGTCTTTGCAGGTAAAAGAGTAAACGATATCCGTGTCATTTTCTTCTGTTGGTTGATACACGATGATATCAAACAACTGAATGACTTGGGAATACACCACAATCCTATTCTTATCAGTATCCAATGAAATCAACAGATTTACTAACTTCAGGTCGGACCATTTGCCCCATTTTCCTTTCTCGTTTTTTTCTAAGACGCTAAAACCGGACGTTTTGAATTTATAGTTTTGACCGTAGGATTGTTGCAGGCCAAGACCTAGAAAAAGCAACACGATATATAATTTAATTTTGCCCATTATTTATAAGAATTAAAAATCAAATTCCTGCACCTCTCTTCTTGCACTTTCAAAATCCGTCATCATCTCCAGAACGATTTCTTCAGCGGAATTTATCTGATGAATTAGCCCCGCGATTTGACCTATTTCCAGTTCGCCTTCAATTAAATCCCCTTCAAACATACCTCTTTTTGCCCTTGCCCTGCCCAAAAAAGCTGTTAATTCTTCTTTTGTCGGACATTTTTCATACAAATATTGAAGATCTTGGTAGAATTTATTTTTAATCAATCGAACGGGAGCCAACTCTTTCAATGTCAATTGAGTTCCGCCTTCCTGAACCTCCACAATGGTTTTCTTGAAATTCTCATGCGCAGAAGATTCTTTGGAAGCGGCAAACCTGCTCCCTACCTGAACCCCATCGGCGCCTAAGACCATAGCGGCCAGCATTCCTCGACCATTTGCAATGCCTCCGGCGGCAATAACCGGTATCTGTATTTGTTCTTTTACCATGGGAATCAAAGTAAAAGTTGTAGTTTCGTCCCTTCCGTTATGTCCACCCGCTTCAAATCCTTCGGCAACTATGGCATCAACGCCAGCAGCTTGCGCTTTCAATGCAAAAACAGTACTGCTAACCACATGGACTACGGTAATTCCATTTTCCTTCAGATAAGGAGTCCATGTTTTGGGATTTCCAGCCGAGGTAAAAACAATTTTCACGCCTTCTTCGACGATGATTTTCATGATTTCTTCGATGTTTGGATACAACATCGGCACATTTACACCAAAAGGTTTCGAGGTCGCTATTTTACATTTTTGAATGTGCTCCCTTAGCACCTCAGGATACATAGATCCCGCTCCTATTAGCCCCAAACCGCCCGCATTACTCACTGCGCTGGCTAGTTTATATCCGCTGACCCAGATCATTCCCGCCTGGATGACAGGATATTTTATATTGAAAAGTTGTGTGATTTTATTCATTTAGTAGGCTGAATGTTATTGTTTTATGATTTTTCCGAACTTAGAAAAAGCATCTGATTCAATTTTGTAAAAGTACATGCCGTTGCTCAATGACTTTAATGAAAATGTGTCTGACGGACTACTGATTGTACGTTCCAAAACTTTCTTACCCAAAATACTATAAAAAACAACCGTTCCACTATTGAAGCCTTCTGGAAAAGAAACCGAGATCAAATCAGTTGTCGGATTTGGATAGGCCACAAAATAGTTTTTAGTGAAATCCTCTACAAACAATCCGTTAGACAGGGCGGCGCTGAAATCCGGTATCCCGTATCCATATTGGGCATTAGGTGCCGTAAATCTATCTGATGATTGGATAATTAACTGTCTAATCTCTTTATTTGTTTTGTTGGGAAATGCTTGCCACAAGCAGGCCACCGTTCCGGCCATTATTGGACTTGAAAACGAAGTCCCGTTTGCGGTAATTATATTTCCAAATCCGTCCGATAGAACGGCAGCAGCGCCTTGTGCCATAACATCCGGCTTTATACGGTTATCGAAGGAAGGCCCAATTGAGCTAAACCAAGCTCTATTTTCAGCTGAATTCACTGCGCCAACTGCAATTACCGAAACTGCATCGGCGGGTACCGCTATATGTGGATTACTGGTTGTTCCTTCATTACCGGCGGCAACCACAATAATCATTCCTCTAGAGAAAGCGATTTCGGCTCCCCTTGACATAAAGGCGGTCGCACCATTCATTTCGCTATAAGTATGACTGTAAGACGTGTTATCATATTCAAAATATCCTAAAGAAGTATTTATGATATCCACCCCTAAATAATCGGCTGTTTCGGCAGCTTCTACCCAAAGTGATTCTTCGACCGGATTTTCAGAAACAACATCTTCGGTGATAAACAGGTAATAAGAAGCGTCTGGCGCGGTCCCTACCAATTCATTTTCCTTGTAACCTCCCATAGAAGAAAGTACGAGGGTACCATGAGAATCACCTTGGTAAAAATCAGCGCTTCTGGAAACATAGTCGTAACCACCCAAAATTAGATTATTATCTCGAAGTCTCTGAAAAGGCAATGCCGTATTGACACCAGGAAAACCAGCATCTAAAACCGCTATTACCTTTCCGGAACCCGTGTAATTTTGCTGATGCAACAAATCCCCCTTAAGCATTTGAATTTGGTTTGTAGACTGGCCGTATGCGAAATTTACTTTCGTTTTCTTAGTCTTACTTTGCTCTTTTGTCTTAAAATCTTTGGCCGTTTTACCGGCTTGGTTTAGTGATTTGTTGGCAAAATCCACTTTGCTCACAAAGGCATAAGTTTTGAGTGAATTTACCGCGCTTTGTGTCCCTCTAACATGAAGAGCATTGAGCCACTTAGATTTGGCCATCACCGTAATTCCAGCCGTCGATTTTATCTGGCTAATATAGGAAGGGTCGATTGGAACATCCTTTAAATCTAAAGCTATATTTTGATTTGCCCTTCTGTCCAAAGCTCTCTGAGAAAGCATTTCTAATGGTGAATCAAAATAAAATTGCGAATTGTTTTTGGCAGCAAAATATACCCAAGCGTCTTCTTGCGAAAAAACTGCTGTAGTTAAAAAGAAAAAAAAGAATAGACAAAGTTTTTTCATAATCGAAAACTATATTAAACGAAACATTAGGAGACTAATTTATTGACTGCAATAAAAGCTTTTTTTTTAACGATATCCAATTCGTAAGCCAAAGGACGCTTTGATTTTTTTTATCAAGGCACTAAGCTAAGAAATAACTCCCGAACCAACTAATTCATCCTCGAGATACCAGGCTGCAAATTGTCCTTCGGTTATTGCGGATTGCGGTTCTTGAAATGAAATGTACAATCCGTCTTCATATTGATGCAAAGTAGCTTTTTGTAGCGGCTGTCTGTAACGTATTCTCGCCATCACTTCCATTTGTTCCCCATTGGCCAGAGCCAAATCAGTGCGAATCCAATGCACCTCTGACTTTTCTATAAACAATCCTTTTCTGAACAATCCCGGATGTTGGCTACCCAAACCGGTATAAATCGTGTTTGTCGTCACATCGGTTGCGATAATAAATAGCGGATCTTTTGTCCCGCCCACGTTCAGCCCTTTGCGTTGACCGATTGTGAAGTAATGCGCACCTTGGTGTTTTCCAACCACCTTGCCCATTTCATGAGTATATGCAATTTTATTTGATTCTAACAGCAACGATTCCTTTGACGATAACTCCTGTTGTTCTTCGGGCCTATAAACCAAATGATCCTTGTCAATCTGGATTATAGCTCCTTCCTTTGGCTCCAGTTTTTGCTGTAAAAATTCCGGCAAACGCACTTTTCCTATAAAACATAAACCTTGGGAATCTTTCTTTTCGGCTGTCACCAATTCCATTTGCGCGGCAATTTCCCTCACTTCCGGTTTGGTCAATTCTCCAATGGGAAACAATGATTTTGCCAGCTGTTCTTGTGATAGTTGGCAAAGGAAATAGGATTGATCTTTATTATTGTCCGCACCGGCAAGCAATTGATATACTGTTTCGCCATTGAGCTCAATTTCGCTTTTTTTGCAATAATGACCTGTAGCGACATAATCAGCGCCAAGGCTCAACGCAATTTTCATAAAAACGTCAAATTTGATTTCGCGGTTACAAAGAACATCGGGATTTGGAGTTCTCCCTTTCTCATATTCCCTGAACATGTAATCCACAATTTTCTCCTGGTATTGCTCACTCAAATCTACCGTTTGAAAAGGAATCCCCAATTTATCGGCTACCAGCAATGCGTCATTACTGTCCTCTAACCACGGACATTCATTGGAAATTGTAACTGAATCATCATGCCAATTTTTCATAAAAAGGCCTATCACTTCATATCCCTGTTGCTGCAATAAATAAGCGGCAACACTTGAATCAACACCTCCAGAAAGTCCTACTACAACACGCTTCATTTTGAAATCTTTAATAATATTACAAGACTGCAAAGTTACAATGTTTTATTGCAGTATATGTGTAAGGATAAACTTAATTGCGTTTGGATTTTGATATGTTCCGGGGGTTGTTCATGTCGATTTCTTTGGCTTGTTTTCCTTTTTCGAAAAATTGCCAAGTCCCAGCTTTCTTCCCATTTACAAATTGTCCTTTGGAGACAACACTACCATCAGGGTCTCTAAAAATGGCCAGTCCATTATATTCATTATTTCTAAAAATTGATTCTTCCAAAACTATTCCATTCTCAGAATATTTCTTGTAGACTCCGTCCTTAAAATTATTTTTATAATCGGTCTCCTCGGCAATTTTGCCGTTGGGATAAAAAACAGACCGCACACCTTCCAACTTGCCGTTTTTATAATTTTCTATGGTCATCACGGTTTGTGAAGCTTGGTGGTAATACTTCCATGAACCCTCAAAGAGTTTGTTGACCACTTTACCTTCGCTCACTCTGTTTTTGGCTTGATCAAAGAAAGTGGTATAAGCTGAGTTATCTTTCGCATTAAATTCTCGGGTGGCTATTATAGATTTCGCTTTGGTATCGTCATAAAAATTGAAAAGCCCAATTTCTTTTCCGTGCTCAAATGTCCCTTCATATCTGGGCCTTTTGGATTCTTCGTAAAATCCTTTGTATACACCATGCTTTTTCCCTTGTGAATCTAATTTATTAAAATCGGTTTGAGATAATAGCGTTTGGCTAAAATGAACCAAACAGAGTACCGTAAAAAAACAAAACTTAATTTTTTTCATTATTTCCAAATGTTTACTAGAAGCTGCAAAACTAAAGGTTCCTTATTTTGACAAATTTACATTTTATTACAGAATAAGCATATCTAAACAACCTAATAATTGCACTCCTAAAAAAAGCGCAATTTTTTCCTTTGGACACCAGTTTCGAGAAAATTTTTCTTAACAATTATTTTAATGAGCTCCCAATAATCTGTTTAACCAAAATTTGGACCTTCAAAATAGAAAAAAACAATGCCAACCATTAACAAGTTGCAATACAGTTGTTTGCACATAAATATACTGCGTTAAACAAATAAAAAAGAAATCCTAAATTTTAGTTTTGTTTATCTTTTTTAAAGATAAATTAAACATTATACGAAATTTGTTTTTTAACTTAGATAAAAATTTAAAACTCACTATTATGAAAAATGTATTTAAAATCAGGAATTTGACGTTAATCCTGTCTTTTTTAGTTCTGTTAATCTCATGTAATGATGATAACACTGCAGCGCCTCCAGTTGACAACTCAATCACCGGACTTGCCCTTAAAACTCCAGATTTAAGTATGTTAGTCCAAGCCTTGCAAAGAGCAGAATTAACGGCCACATTGCAGGCCAGTGGAACCTACACCGTTTTCGCACCTACAAATTCGGCCTTTACAGCATTTCTTGCAACAACCCCATACTCGACGATAAATGATGTGCCAAAAGAAGCGCTGACTCAAATTTTACTGAATCATGTTATTACAACTAAGTTGACGGCTTCAGACTTAACCACCGGTTATATCAAAACAATGGCGAAGGGCACGGCATCTACAACGAATACATTAAGCATGTATGTAAACACAGCTGCTGGCGTAGAGTTAAACGGTGACGCAAAGGTAACAACTCCCAACATTATGGCTTCCAATGGTGTAATTCATGTCGTTGACGAAGTTATTGGTTTACCTACCATCGTTACTCATGCCACCGCAAATCCAAATTTCACTTCTTTAGTTGGCGCCTTAACCAGCGCCGGTCAGCCAGACTTCGTCTCCATTTTATCAGGAACTGGGCCGTTTACCGTATTTGCGCCTACTAACACCGCAGTTACAGCATTAGACGCTGAATTAGCACCTGGAGGAATTGCATCAGTATCAGCAGCGAATTTGACCAAAGTTTTACAATACCATGTGGTTAGCGGAAATGTCTTGGCTGCGACTTTGACAGAGGGACAAATAGTGACTCCCATTTTAGACCCGGCCCAAACCTTTACCGTGCAGTTAAGTGGAGGAGCAAAAATTAAGGATGCCAATGATCGAATATCAAATATTGTGGCTACCGACGTGCAATGTTCCAACGGAATTATTCACGCGGTAGACAAAGTTTTGTTACCCATCTTTTAAGATAATTAAACAAAAAAGCTTCCGCCGTGGCGGAAGCTTTTTAAACTATTTCTTTTTGTCCTTCGCCTTTTGGGCTTCGGCCTGTTCCATAACCTCTTGGAGTTTTCGCTGGAATTTACCTTGTTTCTTAGGCTCTTTTTTCTTGTTCTCTTGAATTTGAGCGTGAATTTTATCACTATCAATTATGTAATTCTTAATCACAAGCATGATTCCAATTGTAATAGAATTAGATACAAAGTAATACAAACTCAAACCAGACGCGTAACTATTAAAGAAAAACAACATCATTAATGGTGAAACATAAATCATGATCTTCATCATTTTTGCCATATCTGGCATCCCTTCTTGTTGTGGTGCCGCCATTTGTTGGTCACCGGTTGTCATCTTCATGTAAAAGAAAATCGCAATGGACGCCAAAATGGGAAACAAACTAATGTGATTTCCGTATGCCGGGATATTAAATGGCAACTCATACACGGAATCATAAGAAGACAAATCGTTTGCCCAAAGAAAACCTTGCTGTCTTAACCCTATTGCTGAAGGGAAGAATTGAAATAAAGCATAAAAGACTGGCATTTGCAATAAACCCGGTACACAACCGGCCATTGGGTTCACTCCAGCTTTATTGTAAAGCTTCATTGTTTCTTGCTGCTTCTTCATTGGGTCTTTCTTGAATTTTTCCCCCAATTCATTAATTTCAGGTCTCAACACTTTCATTTTTGCTTGAGACAAAAATGATTTATAAGTTATAGGCGACATCACTAATTTGATCAAAATGGTAAACAATATAATCGCCCACCCATGTTGTATAAACATGCTTAAGAAACCATACATCGGTATAAATGCATGACGATTGATCCAACCGAAAATACCCCAGCCCAAAGCAACGATATCTTCTATATTCCTATCATAACTCTTCAACAATTTATAATCGGTAGGGCCATAGTACCAATTCATTTTTTCGTCGATTTCACCATTTTTAAACGCTAAAGGGACAACTGCTTTAAATTGTTTGGTAAAAATGGTATCCGTTTCTTCGTCGTTAACTAAATTATTCGAATATAGTTCCGCTTTTTCAAAAGGAGTGCTTGTCAACAAGATCGAAGAGAAAAAATGTTGTTTATAAGCCACATAAGATACTTTTTCAACCGTTTCCGACTCATCATTACCTAGTCCCAGATAATCGCTCTTACCATCCTCATGCTCATAGTACAATTCAGAATAACGATTTTCATAACTAATGCTTTTTTCATTCGTGTATGACTTCAAGTCCCATTCTAATTTTAATGGTTTAGATGCGTCCAACACCTTATTTAATCCTTGAGTATGAATGTCAAAATCAAGCATGTAATCATCAGCCTTCAACACATACTTATATTCCAGATACTCATTTGCACCCGCTTTCAAACGCATAACTAAAATTTGGTCTTCCCCGTTTTTAGTCAATGTAGGTTCAAAATAAAGATCTTTGGTATTTAAAGTGCGATTATCGCTTGTAAGCAATTGCACATTCAAATTAGCGTTGTTGTCTTTTATCAAATCTACTAATTCTCCAGATCCTTTTTTGAATCTTTCAAAATTCTTAAGGGTAGCTTCCACGATATACCCCCCTTTATTAGCAATTTTTAATTTAACTAATTTGTTCTCGATAGTGGTGTAAGAATCCTTAGCAGAAGGAAGTGTGGCTGAATAAGCAAAATCCCCCAGGCTTTTTTGAAGCTGCGCCATTTGCAAAGTGTCTCCCGTAGTTATCACGGCAGGCTCGGCAATCGCTTTAGCCTGTGCCTCTTTTGTTTTGGCATCCTGAATCACTAATTCTTTTTTTACTTTATCAGCTGCAATATCAGCTTCCGTAGGCTGATTTTGCCACATTATCCAAAGTAATATCCCAAAAATCAATACAAAACCAATAATCGAATTGGGGTCAAATTTTTTTCCTTCCATTATAATTTAATTCAAAGTTTAATGCTTTAAGCTCCTTAATTGAAACTCGCCACAATGAGAAATAGTATTCTCGTTTTAGTCATTTATGTACCACAACTAAAGACGTATTATTTTATTTTTTCCTTGCTTTTACCGCAGCTGCAACGAAATTCACGAAAAGCGGATGTGGGTTTGCCACCGTACTTTTGTATTCCGGATGGTATTGCACACCGATGAAAAAAGGATGGTCTTCAATTTCTACAATTTCAACCAATCCCGTTTCCGGATTCACTCCAGTAGCTTTTAAACCTGCTTTTTGCAATGCATCCACATACTCACTGTTATACTCATAACGGTGACGGTGACGTTCAGAAATAGTAGATTGGCCATAAGCCCTAAAAGCCAGTGAACCCTCTTTAATTTCGCATTTCCAAGCTCCAAGACGCATTGTCCCTCCTTTATCTGTCACATTTTTTTGATCTTCCATCAAATTAACCACAGGATATTTCGTTTGCTCATTCATTTCTGTTGAATTGGCATCTGCATATCCCAAAACGTTTCTTGAGTATTCAATAACAGCCATTTGCATTCCCAAACAAATTCCGAAAAAAGGAACTTTGTTTTCTCGCGCATAACGCACTGCTTCTATCTTTCCTTCGATTCCCCTTTCTCCAAAACCTGGCGCTACGAGAATACCGTCAAGACCTTTTAATTTCTCTTCAATATTTGTGGCGTCAATATGCTCCGAATGAATAGAAATTACATTTACTTTAGTTTCATTGGAAGCACCTGAATGTATAAAAGCTTCCAGTATAGATTTGTAACAATCCTGCATTTCCACATATTTCCCGATCAAACCGATATTTACGGTGTGTTTTGGGTTTTTCAATCTTCGTAGAAAAACATTCCAGTTTTTTAAATCCGGGGCCGCTTTTTTAGGTAAATCCAATTTCTTTAATGCGACAATATCAAGTCCTTCTTCCAACATCAAATTAGGCACCTCATAAATAGTTGAAGCATCAATTGATTGAATAACCGCTTCTCTTTTCACATTACAAAACAATGCCAATTTATTTCGAATTTCATCCGAAATTTCATGTTCGGTTCTACAAACCAAAATATCTGCTTTGATACCACTTTCCATCAAGGTTTTTACCGAGTGCTGGGTTGGTTTTGTTTTCAACTCTCCAGCAGCGGCCAAATAAGGCACTAAAGTCAGGTGAATCACGATCGCGTTATTTTCGCCCATATCCCAAACCAGTTGACGAACTGACTCGATGTATGGTAGAGATTCAATATCCCCAACGGTTCCACCGATTTCAGTGATAATGATATCATAATCACCTGAATTACCAAGCAATTGCATTCTATCTTTAATTTCGTTGGTAATATGAGGAACCACTTGTACCGTTTTCCCAAGAAATTCTCCTCTTCTTTCCTTTTCAATAACCGAAAGGTATATTCTCCCTGTAGTAACATTGTTTGCTTGGGAAGTTGGGACATTCAAAAAACGCTCGTAATGTCCTAAATCCAAATCAGTTTCGGCACCATCGTCAGTCACATAACATTCTCCGTGTTCATACGGATTTAATGTTCCAGGATCAACATTTAGATAGGGATCAAATTTTTGAATAGTCGCCCTATATCCCCGTGCTTGTAACAATTTTGCCAAAGACGCTGCAATAATTCCTTTCCCTAAAGAAGAAGTCACACCACCGGTAACAAAAATATATTTCGTTTGATTCATTATGTTGTTGTTTGTATTGTAGTTGTGTAAAAAACTCGGCAAAAATACGATTATAAATTGAGAATATGCTAATTTACAAATGAGATAATTCGGAAAATTGACAATTGTTTAACGTACTATCTTTAAAATAAAAACCTCATTAATTTCTTCAATTAATGAGGTTTTGGATAGCTTTTTTTGATATTTCGTATCAATTCTTCCAGTCCGTTTAGTTTTAATTCATAGATCAGTTTTAACTGCTCCCCTAATTCTCCTTTTGGGAAACCCTTGTTATGATACCATACCACATAGTACTCCGGTATATCAATAAGGTATTTTCCTTCGTATTTACCAAAAGGCATTTTAGTGTGCGCTAGCTTTATGAGTTGCTTTTGATTTTTATCCAAAGTGTAAGGTTTAAAGTTTAAGGTCCAACCTAAAACTGATTACTGATCGTTAGCTTATTTCCAGCAGAAAGTGATTCTTTTTTCAATTTCGGTGTTCAAGCTTAAGAAAACGGGACAAGTCATAGCCGTTCTCTCCAGAATGTTTTTGCTTTTTTGATCAACGTCGATATTCATTTCAAATGAAATTTCAATCGCACCAATTCTGCGAGGTTCCGCATTCATAATCTTAGTGACTGAGGCAACAGCGCCGCTCATATCAATCTCCAGA
>NZ_DATBVQ010000041.1:0-5978 GCF_036515215.1 Flavobacterium sp. | reverse complement strand
GCACGCACTCATCATTTTGGTAGGAACAGGGCTATTCCAATTATTATGATGATTACAATGACAAAAACGGCAACTGAAATAGTATTGGCGAAATTAACTGTCCAGCCAGCCCAAGCCATTCTTTTGGGAGGTAGTATGCGTTTGTCTTCTTTGTTATAATAAAAGATTCCAAGCTTCCAGTTGTTTGGATCTTTGTGCCATTTTTCAAGTGTTTCTTTGCTTGGTTTTTCTTTTTGGCTCATTAGTAAATTGGTTTAATGCCATTTGTCAATATATTTTCGTCCAATGTTATTTGTCAGATCGAGCGCAATGTAATTAAGGTTAAGCTAACTCAAAAATGCGATAGCTTTAAAGTTTGAAGTTGTATCGAGAAGTCTCTAAAACAGGGTTCTCGATACTTCGTAATAATTTTCTATCGTAAATTATTACTCAACACGAACTGACGAATCCTTAATCTTAATGATATTGGCATGGAGCGCAATCGAGATGCTGTAATGGTTCTCGACGGTTAAACATCGGTGGTATAAGTTATTAATTTAATATCATTTAATTTTGGAACAAAAGAAGGTTCGTTTTTTAGAACTGATAACTGACTACTCTTATATACCTACTCACTGACCACTTTTTTTTAAGCTGATTACTGTGCACTGAATACTGATCACTCTTTAAAGTCACTTCCTAAAACTCGATTTTCTTTTTACGCAATTCAAAATTCTGTCCCAGGTACACACGTCTAACCATTTCGTCTTCCACCAATTCCTCCGGAATCCCTGCTTTTAGGATTCCTCCTTCAAACATAAGATAGGTTTTGTCCGTAATGGCCAGAGTTTCCTGAACATTATGGTCAGTGATTAGAATCCCTATGTTTTTGTTTTTTAATTGTGCGACGATGCGCTGTATGTCCTCAACAGCTACAGGGTCGACACCGGCGAAGGGTTCATCCAGCAAAATAAATTTAGGGTCGGTAGCCAAACAACGTGCTATTTCGGTACGGCGACGTTCTCCACCCGAAAGTAAATCGCCTCGGTTCGTACGAATGTGCTCCAAGCTGAATTCGTCGATCAAGCTTTCCATTTTTGCGACTTGCTCTTCTTTTGAAAGTTTGGTCAGCTGCAAAACGCTCAGTATGTTGTCTTCGATACTCAGTTTTCTGAAAACGGAAGCTTCCTGTGCCAAATAACCGATCCCGTGCTGTGCACGTTTGTACATAGGATAATCGGTAATGTTCATGTCGTCAAGATAGATGTTCCCCGAATTTGGCTTTACCAATCCCACAATCATATAAAACGAAGTCGTTTTCCCGGCACCATTTGGTCCCAGAAGTCCAACGATTTCCCCCTGGTTTACTTCAACCGAAATGCCTTTTACCACACTTCGGCCTTTATATGTTTTTACTAAATTTTCTGCTCTTAAAATCATTTCGTTTCGTGTAATTGTTTAATCAAAATCCTGCTTAAGCGTCACAAATAAACGAATAAACAAATCAGCAAATCAACCTATTAACAATTATTTAGTTTCTTTTCTATTACAGTTATTTCCTAAAGCCCATTTGAGACTACTTCCCTTAAGCCGTTGGATGTAACTAGTTTTTTATTTTAAATTTTCGTCAGTTCGAGTGATTCGCCGCGGCGAAGTGTATCGAGAACAGAAAGTTTATTGATAAAAACGGGTTCTCGATACATTTTTTGTTCCGTTTCACTACTCAAAAACAGTACCAATGACATTTTGTTGAAAGTAAAAAATTATGTTTTACTAATTTTCTTTTTTGCTTGATCAAAAAAGAAACAAAAAAATATTCATGCGTTGTTATTGTTTTTTTGGTATTCATGAATCTTCGATTTCAAGTCTACACTCCCTCGTCGGTCAAATTAGTTCTCGAACACTAAAAGAAAAGAACTCGCTGCGCTCAAACAGCTTTTCTTTTTACGTATTCTTCAAACATTTGACGCTCGACTGCGGAAGCTAAGGACAATTGAAGCTCGTAAATAACAGCAATTTTAGTTTGTAATTGAATTCAACTTAAAACCTCAAACGTCATTTTATATTTCTTTTTTTAGAATAAAAATTATGCCTCGAACTGACGGTTTTAATAATTATATCTAAAGGCTTTTCTTTAGTTGAGATATGTTTATTTTGTGGCCTCTTCTTCCAGCGCTTCCCAGAATTCATAGGCTCTGCGCAAATGAGGTACGACGATCGTTCCGCCAACCAATGTGGCAATTCCCATGGCTTCCATCATTTCTTCTTTGGTAACGCCTTCTTTATGGCTTGTTTCCAAATGGTATTTTACGCAGTCATCACAACGTAATACGGCAGAAGCCACTAAACCCAGAAGTTCTTTTGTTTTCACGTCAAGAGCACCAGCCGCATACGCATTGGTATCCAGATTGAAAATACGTTTTACGATTTTATTGTTGTCAGACAGTAATTTTTCGTTCATTCTGGAACGATACTCATTAAATTCTTCGATTATGGCAGCCATCTTATTTTTTTTCGTTTTTAGAAACAAATACAGAGATAAAAATACTTGCTTCGTAGATTAATAACATTGGAATTGCGACAATAGTTTGACTCACTACGTCCGGAGGAGTAACTATGGCCGCTACAATCAGTACAAGTACAATTGCATATTTTCGGTTGTTTCTTAAAAAGCTAGGGGTTACGAGCCCGAGTTTTGTCAAGAAATAGATGATAATTGGTAGTTCAAAAAACAAGCCACTGGCCAGAACAGATGTTTTCACCATTCCTATATAGGAGTCCAGCGTAAACTGGTTCAATACGACATCGCTGACGGTAAAGGTGGCCACAAAATTGACGGACATCGGAATCACTACAAAGTAGCCAAAAAGAACGCCCAAGAAGAAAAGCAGGGAGGAGAAAAAGATGAAAACTTTGGCGTTTTTCTTCTCTTTGGTGTATAGGGCAGGGCTGATGAATTTCCAAATTTCCCACAATATATAGGGGAAGCTCAAAATGAATCCGGCCAGGACGCACATCCAAATAAAGACGTTAACCTGGCCTTCCATCTGCGTATTCTGGATTATGAAGGGCATTTCAGTAATGCAGATATTGTCTGCAAAACCCAGCTGATGGGATAAATCACAGAAGAAACGATAGGTGAAAAAAGTAGGCCTAGTAGGGCCAAATATTATGGTGTCAAACAGATAGTCACTCATGAAATAAGTGACGATTGCCATGATGATTATTGCGATTGTGCTCCTGACTAATAACCATCTTAAATCTTCAAGATGATCTAAAAACGACATCTCGTTTAAGTTTTTCTTTGCCATTATAGTATTCCTTCTTTTAATATATCATGTAAATGTAATACGCCTTTGTAGTCCTCGCCATCCACAACTACCAGTTGGGTGATGGAGAAATCTTCAAGAATATTTAAGGCGTCTACCACCATGGCTGTTGATTGAATCAATTTCGGGTTTTTGGTCATGATGTCTTTAGCTGTTAAATCAGCAAAAGAATCCCTGTCATTCAGCATACGTCGAATGTCACCGTCAGTGATGATACCGATCACTTTGTCCTGATCGACAACAGCTGTTACACCGAGTCGTTTTTCCGAAATTTCAAAAATCACCTTCTTTATCGAAGTGTCTGGGGAAACCATAGGTTTTAATGTATGTTCCAGCATGTCTTGTACCCTGAGCAATAATTTTTTTCCTAGAGCGCCTCCCGGATGGTATTTAGCAAAATCTTCGGGTTTGAAACCGCGAATTTCCATTAAACATACCGCTATTGCATCACCCATAACTAATTGGGCGGTGGTGCTGCTTGTTGGAGCCAAATTGATAGGGCAAGCCTCTGATTCCACGGTGGTATTTAGAATAAAATCGGAGCCTTTGGCCAGAAAGGAGGTCATGTTTCCGGTAATGGCGATTAAAGTGTTCCCAAAACGTTTTAAGAGCGGAACCAAAACCTTAATTTCGGGGCTATTTCCGCTTTTAGAAATGCATATGATCACATCGTGATTTTGTACCATCCCCAAGTCGCCGTGAATCGCTTCGGAGGCATGAAGGAACATCGATGGGGTTCCGGTTGAATTAAATGTGGCCACCATTTTTTGGGCTATGATTGCGCTTTTTCCTATGCCGGTGACAATCAATCGGCCTTTTGAATTATAGATTGCTTGAGTTGCTTCTGAAAAATTATCGTCCAGTGAATCAGTTAGTTTTGTAATCGCCTCGCTCTCAGATAAAATGGTTTTTTTGGCGATAGCCAATATATTTTCTTTAGATATCAAAACAGAATATTTAAAATTTGTGTGTGTAAAAGAAATTTGTATCTTTATGTGTTGCAAATTTATACAAAATACCACATAATACCATATAATAAAGAATGAATTCAAACGAAATTGACATCCATAAAGAATTAAAGAAATATTTTGGCTTTAGCCAATTTAAGGGGTTGCAGGAACAAGTGATAAAAAGTTTGCTCAACAGACAAAATACATTTGTTATCATGCCAACAGGAGGTGGGAAATCACTCTGTTATCAACTACCGGCTTTAATACAAGAGGGGACAGCCATTGTTGTTTCGCCTCTGATCGCTTTAATGAAAAACCAAGTAGATGCCATCCGAAGCTTGTCTTCAGAAAATGGTATCGCCCATGTTTTAAACTCTTCCCTGACAAAAACAGAGATTACCCAAGTAAAAAAGGACATTACGTCCGGACTGACGAAATTGCTGTATGTGGCCCCGGAATCATTGACCAAAGAGGAAAATGTCAATTTTCTTAAAACGGTCAAGATTTCTTTTGTTGCTATCGACGAAGCCCATTGCATCTCTGAATGGGGTCATGATTTTAGGCCGGAATACAGAAATCTAAAAAACATTATTAAACAATTGGATGATTTGCCTATCATAGGTCTTACGGCTACGGCAACCCCAAAAGTTCAGGAGGACATCCTGAAAAATTTGGATATGTGTGATGCGACTACTTTTAAGGCATCGTTCAACAGGCCTAATTTGTATTATGAAGTACGCACGAAAACGAAAAATGTAGAATCGGATATCATTCGTTTCATAAAACAACATAAAGGCAAATCGGGGATTATTTATTGCTTAAGCCGCAAAAAGGTTGAGGCGATTGCCCAAGTATTGCAAGTAAATGGGGTTAGCGCGGTGCCTTACCATGCCGGATTGGACGCGAAAACGCGAGCCAGGCATCAAGACATGTTTCTCATGGAGGACGTGGATGTGGTAGTGGCAACGATCGCTTTTGGGATGGGGATTGACAAGCCCGATGTGCGTTTCGTGATTCACCATGACATTCCGAAATCACTGGAAAGCTACTATCAAGAAACGGGTCGTGCCGGTCGAGATGGCGGCGAAGGACACTGTTTAGCCTACTATTCTTATAAAGATGTTGAAAAATTAGAGAAATTCATGTCGGGGAAACCTGTTGCGGAGCAAGAAATTGGCTTTGCTTTATTGCAGGAGGTGGTGGCTTATGCCGAAACTTCGATGTCAAGAAGGAAATTCCTGCTGCATTATTTTGGTGAAGAATTCGACAGCGAAACTGGCGAAGGTGGTGATATGGATGATAATGTCAGAAATCCAAAAGCGAAAATCGAAGCCCAAAAGCAGGTAGTGAAATTACTCGAAGTGGTAAGAGACACCAAGCACTTATACAAATCCAAGGAGATCGTCTTTACCTTGATAGGTAGGGTCAATGCCGTGATAAAAGCACATAGAACAGATGTTCAATCCTTCTTTGGTTCGGGAGTTGCCTTTGATGAGAAATACTGGATGGCCTTGTTGCGACAAGTTTTGGTAGCAGGGTATTTGACCAAAGATATCGAGACCTATGGTATCGTTAAAATTACCGATAAGGGATTGGGCTTTATAAAGAAACCAAGTTCTTTTATGATGTCTGAGGACCATGAATACAATGAAGCTGGTGATGAGGCCATTGTAACTGCTTCAAAATCATCTGGCGTTATCGATGAAGCCTTGATGACGAT
>NZ_DATBVQ010000040.1:0-6510 GCF_036515215.1 Flavobacterium sp. | reverse complement strand
GATGCACTTAATAATATCAAACCAAAATATGAACGCTTTGCCCTTCATGAACGAGAAAAATTTGCCGACCCCGATGCGGCTGTTGCCAGTGCAGCATATTGGGCCATTAAGGGACTGGACCAGCAAAGGAGTTTTCCTATTGACACATGGTACAATGAGAGTTTAGCAACCATCCCCAACGGGGAAAGTAAAGAATTAGGCATCGCTCTTGGGAAAAAAACAGCCGATGCCGTTATCGCCAACCGAGCCAATGACGGATTTGCTCAGGTGATACAAGCATCTCTAACTCCGCTTGATGGCGATGAGCCAGGCGAATTTCGCTCTCCTATTATGATTATGGGTGGTGTATTTAATTATTTAAACCCACCAGTCAAAAGAATTTCTAATTGGGGTACAGTTATGAAACCTTATGTGATAGAAAGCAACCAGCAGTTTCGCCCTGAGGGGCCTTATGCCGTCAACTCAACAGATTACACCGCCGATTACAACGAAGTGAAAACAAAAGGTGGAAGGGTGAATTCTACACGAACAGCAACTGAAAGCACGATGGCGCGATTCTGGTCAGATAACAGGCCTTCTATTACTTGGAATAACTTTACCCGCGAAGCCATTAAAACCAAAAAAATGGACGCCTGGAAAACTGCCAGGTTATTTGCGCTAATGCATACCTCTATGGCCGAAAGCATTAACTCAGGACTGAATGCCATGTATCATTTTTATTACTGGAGACCAGAAACGGCCATTCGACTGGCCGCCACTGATGGCAACTCCGATACAATGGCCGACCCCAACTGGCTGCCTTTTCTTACAGAAATACCCAATGCTTTTCCCACCCCGCCTCAACCAGGATACCCCAGTTCATTTACAGCTTACAGTGGAACTGCTGCCGAAGTATTGCGATTATTCTTCTCGTCTGATGAAACCGATATTAACCTAACCAGCGCCACTATACCCGGTACTTCAATGCATTTTAGCAGTTTTACACAAGCAGCAAGAGAAAGCTCATTAAGCATGATCTTATCTGGCTGGGATTTCAGAAAGTCAGCGATGGATGGAGAAGAAATGGGAAAGCAAATCGGGAACTATGTTTTCACTCACCATTTCCGGGAAAATGATGATTGAAGCTTTTTAATAAGCCGCTCCATTTTTTAGCACTGTGAAATAAATAAACATAAAAACCGTTATTTTCCCGATTCGCCTTTCGGGGCTGTATCTAAAAATATCAAGAAATGGTTTTGTTATATCATTCTAGTTAATAACCTGACTTCGATAATTATTTATCGAAGTCAGGTTATTAATTTAGCTCGAGGCGACTATTGATTTAATAGATTATTATTTCAGTTCAAAATCGCACTAAACTTTCCCTTTCAGCAAATTGATACTTACAGTGGCGATATTCGAATCGGGAAAGCGCTTAAAAAACTGCGTGTCCGGATATAGTCCGGCTTCTGCGGCAATTTTGTGCAAAACGGGTATTTCCACGATATACTGGTTCGAAAAACCATGGGTCGCATCATATGCAGTAGCAGCCGTCTTGCCCAAATTTTCTGCTGTCAAAACTGGAGGAATCTTATGCAGTTCGATCATCAACAGACCAAATTTCCTGACAAATGGTGACCATTTATTAAAATGCTCCAAAAGATTATCCTCCAGGAGATTATTGTTAATTCGCATTCCCCTGTGCGCAAAAGCTCCAGTGGATTGGCTAACTCGTCCCGCTGTAATGTGCTTTGGTATTTCCCAGATGCGGTTGTGGTCTAGAAAAGTGCGCACATTTAACAAGTCCTTTAAATCGATGCCGTAATTTTCCATTAAATCACTCGCCAACAGATCCGGACGACCTATGTCGCCCCAAATGACTTTAGCCCAAATATCGGCTTTGATCAAATTGGCTCGGGTAACTTTGAGAGCGGCCTGGTTATAATCGGCGCCCACCAAAAACAACGGGTAATCATCAAGCATTTTCCCTCGCAAAGTCTGTCTTTCGATCACGTTGAAAATGTGTTCGAGGAAAGCCCCGTTGCCGCAACCCATGTCCAGAATCCCTTTTGGTTGGTCTTCTATTGGTAAATTAAACAACTTGATGATGATTTCATCCACGACTTTAAAATAGCTGTCATGGGCGCCACCGCTACCCCAAACATTCATTTCCCGATCCACATGAATTTCATCTTCTCCTTCGCCAACATTTCGCAGTACATTCGGATTGCCAAAAAGCAACTCGTCCATTTTGCTGAATGTGGGCATATAAGACACAGTCACCCCGTATGCGGATGCCCTTTTGGCAAAAAACAGCCCGGTTTCAGTGAATTGATAATTACCGTTCTTTTGGGTAAACCAACCCAGATATGCCAAGAAATCCAATATGATTTTGAAGTTTTCAGGGGACTTATGAAACTCTTCTGGACGGAAGGAAATTTCCATGAAGTACTTGTGAAACATCCCGCTCATGCCAAGCCTGACCAAAGTTGGTCCTACTAATGCTCCTTCAATATGAGTTAAAATTTGATGTTGTATTTCGCTCTCCAAAGGATCATTAGAGAAGACAAGACCATAATTTTTTTTGTATTTTTCGAAAATAATTTTCAATCGCTCAAAAGGGGCTTCTTCAAATAACCGCGGGTGGAATTGCATTGAAAATTGCAACAGTTCTACGATGTCTTCATACAAGTGAAATAGCGGAAAAGCTATTTCGCTCTTGTCGCTCAAACTAAATCTGATTTCATCTGTGGCATTATTGATATGGTGTTTCAGGAAACCTTGCGAACATAATACACGTAAAGCTACATTAAGATAGCCTTCGTTTGCTTCAAACTGAGAAGTCAGTTCACTAAGCGTGCACTCTTTTTTATCCAGTATGAAAGACAGGACTCCCTTTTTGTGCAAGCTGTAGGCCACGGGTCCGGTTACCAATCCATCCAAATGCCTGAAAATGGAACTTCTGAGAAAAACTTTATCGACCATAAAAAGCTTATTTTAAATGAGTGGCATTCGACTACAGCCAAACCACCTTCCCAAATATATAAAATTTCACCCTAACATAGCATTTCTCTTTTTAATCCTGGATAATTAATTATCGCTTTAACTGGATTTGCCTTTTGGCCTCCCCAATGACAAAAGCCACGGAGTTGGCTATGTTGAAACTACGAATGTTGGCTGACATTGGTATCTTTAAATGGTTCTCAAATTGAGACAATACGGCCTCGCTTAATCCCCTACTCTCTTTGCCAAAAACCAACCAATCTCCATCTTGAAATTCAATTTCCAGATACGATTTCTCCGCATGCGAACTCATCAGGAAAACCCTAGAGGAATCAGGGATTTGTTTGGTCCATTCGGCCACATTTTGGTACTCGGTAACGTCGAGATGCACCCAGTAATCCAAGCCTGAGCGTTTCACGTTTTTATCATTGATCACGAAACCAAAGGGATGGATAAGGTGTAAACGGCTTTCGGTTCCCACGCACAATCGGCCGATATTTCCTGTATTATTGGGTATTTCGGGTTCAACCAAAACAATGTTCAACATATTTTATTTATTTAAAGATTGAAAAATTAAAAGATTGCTTCCAATCTCTTAAATTTCGATTTGAAAATCACTTAGCTCGATCACTTCTCCCGACTGCAAATTATTGAGATGTATATTCCCAATTCGCACGCGCACTAATCGTAAAGTGGGGAAACCCACTGCCGCCGTCATTTTCCTGACTTGGCGAAATTTGCCCTCATTGACCGTTATAGAAGCCCAAGAAGTAGGGCCATGACGTTCGTCTCGAATTTTTTTTCCTCTTGGTCCAAAATTTGGAGTTTCATCAATTAGAAAAGCTTCGCAGCGTTTGGTGACGTATTTGGTACCGTCGAAACCTATTTCAACCCCCATCTTCAATTTATAGATTGCTTCCTGTGTTATGAGGCCGTCAACTTGCACATAATATTCTTTGTCCACTTTTTTAGAACGAATAATTTCGCTCATCTTTCCATCCGTGGTCAACAACAGTAGTCCTTCCGAGTCTTCATCCAAACGACCTATCGCCATCGTTCCTTTGGGGAAATCATACAATTCTCCTAACAGTTTCTTTTTCCTTTTCAATTCATAAATAAATTGACTTAAATAACCGTAAGGTTTGTGGAGGATAAAATGATTATGGGCCATTAGTTCGATTCAAATGATAAACAGCTGCAAAGATAGCTTTGTTTTATTAGCATCAAACAGCCCCAAGCCAGATTTCATTCCTCTAAAAGCTATGTTAAATGATTAAGATAGTCCGTTTAAAATCAGTAATATTATAAAACGAATTAGCAAAATCTAAAAAATAATATGTCATGAAAAATAAAGATTCAAAAAAAGAAAGGCAAAATATTAATGAAGGATTTAGCGGGCAAAATATAGATCCGATAAAAAAATGCCAAGAATCTATGCTTAACGAAGAGATAGAAATTGATGCCGAAGGAAATAAAAAGATAGTGCAAAGAGCCAGGAATGTTGATGGATCTATTGCCCCTATTCCAGACGAAGAACGAACATGGAACGATAATGAAAGTCTTAGTCGAGGTGTGACAACAGAGGAGGAGGCCATGAAAACAGTTGAAAACGAAGATCTCAACGCTGACATAACCGCAACAAGATATCCTGCTTCGCACCCCGATAATCAAACCGACCGCGGAAATATGAAACTTGACGAATAAATCAAGTACATCAGTTTAAAAAAAAGCCAATAAAAAATTTACCTTATTATTGGCTTTTTTATTTTCCCTTTAATAAATTTAGCACTAAGATGTATTATTACTTACTTTTACTTTCTACAAAAATCTATTTATGTCAAACATGCTTCCGTTTTTATTCCTATTTATTATTGCACTAGCCATTGGGGTTTTCATTGGCAAACTTATATTTTCTGCCCGTTTTCAATCCGAAAAAATCAGTCTGGAAGAAAAATTAATCGCTTTAAATTCTCAATTTAATCAGCTGAAAGAGCAATTTTCGAATGAGAAAAAGGTTTTCGAAAAACAATTGGAAATCACTAATTCTGATAAAGAAATTATTCGAAACGAAAAAGACAGTCTGGCCATTCAGCTTTCAAAGAAAGAAGTTGATTTTGAGAACCTTTGGGAACGCAACAAAGAGCAAAAAGAAGAGGTGGAGAAACTTCAGGAGAAATTCACCAAAGAATTCGAAAATCTGGCAAATAAAATATTGGACGAAAAGTCCAATAAATTCACTGAGCAGAACAAAGAAAACATGAAAAACATCTTGACGCCTTTGCAAGATAAAATTCATTTGTTCGAAAAGAAAGTCGAAGACACCCACAAAGAAAGTATCGATTATCATGCGGCTCTTCGCCAACAGATTCTGGGATTGCGCGAAATGAACATCCAGATGAGCAAGGAAACCATCAACCTGACCAAAGCTCTGAAAGGGGACAGCAAAATGCAGGGGAATTGGGGAGAACTCGTTCTGGAGCGAGTCCTTGAAAAATCTGGCTTGGAAAAAGGACGCGAATACGAAGTGCAGCAAGCGTTCACTACTGAAGATGGAAATCGCGTTTTCCCCGACGTTGTGATAAATCTGCCTGACGGCAAAAAGATGATCGTCGATTCGAAAGTATCTTTGACAGCTTATGAAAAATACATCAACGAGGAAGAGGACGATTTAAAAAACGGCTATCTAAAAGAACATGTCAATTCCATCAAGCGCCACGTAGAACAACTGGGAAACAAGAATTACCAAGATTTATACCAGATAGAAAGCCCTGATTTCGTATTGCTTTTTATCCCCATCGAACCCGCTTTTGCCATGGCCTTAAATGAGGACACTTCATTGTACAACAAAGCGTTCGAAAAAAACATCGTCATAGTTACTCCCGCCACTTTATTGGCCACTTTGAGGACCATTGACAGTATGTGGGCGAACCAAAAACAACAAGAGAACGCCTTCGAGATCGCGCGTCAAGCAGGTGCTTTGTACGATAAATTCGAAGGTTTTGTGTCCGATTTAATAAAAATAGGAAAGAAAATAGACGAAAGCAAAACGGAATATAGTGGCGCCATGAATAAACTTGTGGAAGGAAAAGGGAATTTAATTACCAGTGTCGAGAAGTTAAAAAAAATGGGAGCCAAAGCCAAAAAATCGCTTCCAGAAAATATATTATCAAGAGCTGAAAAAGACGAAAACCAACTTTTAAATTAAACCGTCAAGATGAAAAAATTTTTAGGAATTCTAGCAATTGTTATCGTATTGTCCACGACACTTTATTTTGCTTTTGTATACAACGCCACTTATAGCGAAGGCGTGCGATCGGGGCATTTAATTAAATTCAGCCATAAAGGAGTGGCATTCAAAACTTGGGAAGGCGAATTGAGCCAAGGAATGTCAGGTTCACAAATCTTTGCTTTTTCAGTACTGGATAAGGACAAAAAAGTAATATCGGATTTAAAAAGCATGGAAGGCCAATATGTAAAACTGAGCTACATAGAACGCTACAAGACATTTCCTTGGTGGGGTGATACCAG
>NZ_DATBVQ010000039.1:0-9912 GCF_036515215.1 Flavobacterium sp. | reverse complement strand
GTTAAGGTTTGTTACTTCAATAGGGCAACCGTTTAAATCTGTTACTTTCATTTTCTGCTATTTAAAGGCAACCACCCGTAGGCGGTCACCTGTGCTTATACATTCAGATTAATTGAAATTGAATACGTCTGAACCGATTTTATCGAAAGAAGTACACAATTCAAATGCTTTCTGTGATTTGATTTGAGCTGTTCCACCCATTACAATACTTTGTAACTTGGCTTCATCATCTTTGTAATTGCGTACATTCTGATAGTACCCTGTCACAGCATTGTACGCCCCGAACAATGTGCCTTTGGTGGTATCCATTTGTTGAGTGTCGCTTGTCATAGCGTATGCAAAGGCATCTTGCACCACATTTTTGAACACGGTGGAAACTTCATCTTCCGCACCCTTTTTAAGCAAATCCAATGTTTCCTTGTTCGGGCAAAGAGCCAATTGGATTAGTTTTTTTACTTCTTGGTCAGTCACCTTTACTTTAGCCCACTGGTTGAATATTCCTTCTAAATGGTTGCTTAAGGTATCCGCTAATCCCATAACCTTGTGGGCATTTTCCAAATGCTGTTTCGCTCCCGAAGTATGTTTGATGCGTACCACGTTGCTCATCGAACGAAGCGAGGCGTTAAGGGTATTTTGGCAAACAATACGGATAGGGGTGAAGGCTGCTGTTATGCTTCCACTGCCATCGTGTGAAGTGGTCAGGAAAATGTACTTTTCCGTTACATCATCGCCATTTCCTACTCGGATATAGTCGGGTAGTTTGGCAGTGATAAAGATGCGTTCCCCTTGTCCCAATGCTCCTGCGGTTTCGTACAATATTCCTTGTGAACCACCTACAATAGCATCAAAGAAATTAAATGCTTCACGGTTTTGTACGATGTGATAGTCTTTGCCAACCACGCCCAATACGGCATTGTTATCGGCACGGATATTGGCATAATAGGATGGTACTTCCAATTCGCTACTGCCTATTTCAATACCGTTTGTGGTTTCGATGATGCCCGAACCTTTTGTATATAGTGGTGTTTTAATAACTTCATAATCTAATCCTGCGTGCTTGATTGCTTCTTCGCTTGTTGGGTATTGCGCTACAATTTGCCCTAAGCCGTGCCACGCTTTTTCTTTTACGCTAAAGAATGAATAACGTCCTGTTGTGCTGTTGAAATTGATATTATGTGCCATGATAAAATGATTTAAAAATTTGATAATTGTTTGAATGCTCTTGATTAAAATGGGAGGTCGTCCTTTTCCTTGTCGTTGCTGTTTCCTGCGGGAGCCTGCACCGTTTCCGATTTTTTACCGCCCCCGTGCAGTTTGATTTGCGAGGTGTTGAAGTTCAGTCCTGCGTGTGTTTGTCCGTCACTTCCTGTCCACACCCTTGCGCTCACTTTGCCTGTCAGTTCTACCACCGTACCTTTTGTGAGTATCTGCGCTACTTTTGGACTAAGCCAATACGCACAGTCGAAGTACGTTGTCTGCTCTATGCGTTCGCCCTGCTTGTTTCTGTAGCTGTCGTTAGTAGCTACTGAAAAGTTTACTACTTGTTTTTCCTGTGACGTTCTGCGTACTTCAGCATCCCTTGTCAGTCTTCCGATGATGTTCATGATTTTCTTTTTTAACTGTTATTCACTATTGTTACACTTGATTTTCTTTCAATCTGCTCTCCTCTGTGAGCCTTATTAGGTTTGCCTATTTTTTTAAAATATTTATTCGGCAATGAGAGGAGGCGCTGTTTTGTTTCATTTGTAATATTTAATTCATTGTTTTTCATATGTGACATTTTTTTTATTCGTGTAAAGAGCCGGAGTATGCTGGTTTTGTTTCATGAGCATAAAAAGGTAGGGTTCAGGAAAACCAAGGTTTTTGAGAAAAATACAACCCGTATGGGTGGAGATTTTATTCAAAACCTCAAAGGGCCTGACCTTGGTTTTCCGTTACGAGCCCGTAAATACCTTTGCTCCTGAAAAAAAACAAGCATCCGTGCTCCTCACCAAATGAAATAGGAAGAAAGGAAGTTAAATGAGATAAAAGGGTGAAAAAAAAATAGCTACAATAACTGATCGAAGTCTTAATCCGTCAAATATTTGTTTTGAAGATATTGGATTCCATATAAGGACAAATAGTACCATGAGAAAGACATTTTCTCTAATAAGATTGTATCATTTTTATATTGCTTGCCATATTAATTAGTGGGGAAGATATTCATGATTTATAAGGAGGAATATGAGCCGAAAAACAGAAAATGCTGAACTAGAGACTATACCGATAGAAAAGGTGATACACTGTAGAATGGAAAAGTATTGAACATCAAACTAATACTTATCAGGGTGAGATTTACCACATAGGAGAATTGCAAAAAAAACTTTCTGCAAAAATTACAAAATACTATCGATAAAGGTTTTCTTCAACCCGAGGATGATTCGTTTGCTTAAGGCTCGTTTTTGAAAGCATTTTTGGCGTTGCCTCTACTATAGATTAATTGCCAAGAGTCGATGAACAGCCAATCATAGCCAAGAATTTCCTTTTAAAGCCGAAGATTGATTATTTCTATACCATTGTAATAATTTAGTAGTTGTACCGATTAAAAAAAGAAATCAAAAAAGAAGAATTTATTTTTTGATAAATGAAAATATGTGACAGTTAAATTTTAAAAAAAATGTTATGGAAGAAATTATAACAAAAGAAGATTTAAGACAGTTTGGTCTGCAATTATTAGATAAAATGCGCATTATCGTACAAGAGACCACTCATGTGCAAACGGAATTAGCACAGCCAGAATGGCTCAAAAGTAAGGCTGTCAAAAAGCTGCTGGATATCTCTGCAGGTTCAGTGCAGAATCTCAGAGTGACACAGAAAGTCCGGTTTAAAAAAGTTCTGGGTTCGTATTATTACAATAAAGAAGATCTTCAGAAACTTTTCAATGATGAACCAGACAAATAAACCAAGTGAAGACCAAATCATGAACTATTTATCCATTTGTATGGACGATCCAAGGCTTAATGTTTGGCATCTGGCCATTTTAGCGGCAATTCTAAATTTAGGTTATAGGCAGGGACAATGGCAGAGAATCAAAGTCAGTCGCAGTAAAATAATGGCATTGTCTCATATAAATACACTGCCAACATACCATAAATACTTTAAACAACTTCAAGATTTTGGATATTTCAAGTACAGCCCCTCATACCATCCAGATTATAGGAGTGAAGTTGAACTACATGAAAAGAGGTTATCTCATAACAAGTGAGATAACCTCTTTGTTTTAATATTTATTTATGTTTCCAGTATATGAATTAAGATGAGGGTATATTATATTTTTCCTTAATTGTTTTTATATCTTTTTCTAATCTAGAAAGTACAGCCAAATCTACTTTGGACATCTTAAGGGACGTTTTAGTCAGTCTTTTATTGAGCAGTGACATTTCGCGTCCAATGGTTACCTGTTCTGTAATGGCATAGGCTTCCGTCTGTTTAACAGACGCATGGCCAAGCATTTCTTTAACTACATTAATGGGGACATTATTGTTTAATGTAACTGTACTTCCAAAGGTTCGACGTGCCATATGTGTATTTAATGTGAAGGGAAAACCGCATAGAGTCGCAATCTCTTTAAGATACTCGTTCATTTTCTGGTTGGAAGAAACTGGTAAAACGGTGCCACGCTGTAAACAGAGAGGGTGTTCTTTATATTTTTTAATTATTTTGAGTGCTTGCGGCAATAGTGGGACATTGGTGGGAGAACCCGTTTTTTGTCTTTCAGACATTATCCAAGAATTTCCGTCAATACCATCTTTGATATCGGTTTTTTTTAATTGATATGCGTCGATATAAGCCAATCCCGTGTAACATTGGAATACAAATACATCTCTGACGACATTAAGTCTTTCTGTGGTAAAATAATGCCTTTCCAATTCATATAGTTCTTGTGTGGAAAGAGGTTTCTTAACTATTTTGGTTTTTCGGCTTTTAAAGTTTTTAAAAGGGTCTTTTAGGATGACTTCCTTATCGATTGCACGAATGACAATTTTTTTGAAATTAGCAATGTATTTAAGCGTGGTATTGTTGCTGCAATTTCGAACTGTTCTCAGGTAAAACTCAAAGTCCTTAATAAATTCAAGATTTAGATCTGTAAATTCAATATCATCAGCATTAAATTTAAATCGAATAAATGATCTTAAATGATTTATTGTAATGGTAAAGCGATCAAGAGTGCCTTTAGCATATCCTTTTCCAAGCAGGGCAGTCATTTCATCATTGTGCTTTTGAAATTCTTCCAGTACTTTAACCCTTGGAGTAACGTTTCCTAATATGTAATCCATGACCTTTTGGGAAGTTATCGGTTTTCCGCTGTACATAATCTCGGTCTTGTATTCATTGATTTTTAAAATCAGTGAATCCAGAAAAAAGTTAAGGGATCTCGCATCTTCTTTAGTGCCGATAGCCCTTTCGGTTTTCTGGTCCCAGCGGGCGCTGTCCCATTTTCGTTTGGTGGATGTTTCCTTTGGGATTCCATCTACAGTTATTCTAAGATAAACTGTTCTAATTTTACTTTCATTGCGGGGGATTTTCAAAAAGAAAACCAACCCAAAGCTGCTCTCTAACATAATTCAACTTTTTAGATTAATAAATGTAGAATTATAGCATCAAAAAAACAAGTCGTTAACCTCGTTAACCTCTGTATTTACAAGTGTTTAAGTGGTATTCTGTGGCACATTTTGCGAACACGGAAATGTGCCACGATTTTGCCATAGAAACTTTGAGCGTTTTTATAAATATTGAAAAGTGCTTTAAAACAAAAAAACCTGCGAATCCTTGGATTTGCAGGTTTTACCACGTTTTTTGCGGGTTTTTGAAAAGATTGAAAAAGTTGCCTTTTTGCTTCTTTTACCCTTTTGGTGGGGAGAGCAGGATTCGAACCTGCGAAGACGTAGTCAGCAGATTTACAGTCTGCCCTCGTTGGCCGCTTGAGTATCTCCCCGAGGCCTTTGAGCACAACACTTATGTTGTGGTAAGCGGTTGCAAATATAGAAACTGTTTCGGTGTTTCCAAACTAAATTCGCACTTAATTTCTGTATTATTTTTAATGTATTGGTATTGAATAAAATAAAAAAATCTCCACTAGGGAGATTTTTTTATTTTATTCTAAGAAAGCTATTATTTAGCCAAAAGTTCGATGATTTTTGCCCTAAGTTCCTCGCCTCTCAAATCTTTTGCCACTATTTTACCTGAAGCATCAAGAATAAAGGTTGCGGGAATGGATTCGACTCCATATTGAGCTGCAATTGGCTCATCCCAAAATTTAAGATTAGAAACTTGATTCCAAGTTAACTTATCCTTTGCGATGGCTTCCTTCCATTTGGCGGCATCTTTATCTAATGAAACGCCAATGATGTTTAGGCCTTTTGAGTGTAACTCTTTGTAGATGGCAACCACATTTGGGTTTTCTTTTCTACAAGGACCGCACCATGATGCCCAAAAATCAACAATAGTAACCTTGCCTAAGCTTTCTTTAAGAGAAATGATTTCCCCTTCCGGATTAGGCGCCGAAAAATCGGCACTTCATTTAGCGTCTCCAACTGGGGCAGTTGCGCCAACAGCAGGAGAGTTTATTTCGGTAAGTTTTGCTTTAACTGCTATACCAGCTTTGGTCTTTTTTAAAGATTCTTCTAAGCTGTTAAAAATCGTTTCTGTTTTTTTAATGTCGGCAGTTGGATCGTTAGCCATACCTTGTACAATTAAGACGCTGATATAAGATTTTGGATGTGTTTCTGCATAGCTTGTGTATTTTGCTTTAGATGCAGCACCTACTTCTTCTTGTAACTTTGAAAAACCTTGCATTAATTTATTGATTACGGCAGTGTCCTTAGTTTGTTGTGCCGTATTCATCGCTTGCATGTTTTGAGTTTGGAAATCCATTAGTTTCTTTTGAACCACTTTGATCTCCTCATTAAATTTCACGTACTCGTCATTGCTGTAAGTACCCGAAACTTTAGATTTTTGAATACTGTCTTTGTCGATAGCGATAGTGATTTCTCCGTTTTCCAAGATAAAAGGAATTTTATTGTAAGGCGCTTTTCCTGCCGCAGATTCCAACTGGATGGTATGGAAAGCTGGTTCGGTAACTTTTCCCTTAATTTCAAATTTTCCATTTTCTACCTTTACGGTATCCAATGCAGTAACAGCACCAGTGGTAGGATCTTGTGTTTCTAAGATTATAGTTTTACCATTTTCAATACCAGTTGCAGTACCGGTGATAAGGAATTCGTCTTTTCCGACCTTGTTGCAAGAAAATAGGACAGCAGCAACAGAAAGTAATAAAATTATTTTTTTCATTATTAATTAGTTAATTGAGTTAAGTGTGCAAAAGTATCTAATTTTCTGAAAGTATAATTAATTTTATAACCTAAAATTTTGTTATTTTTTACTAAAATTTTTTATGTATATCCGGGATTTGGGGCATCGTTTGAATCCGTGAGCATTAGGCTTGTATATATTTGAGGCGGACACCGTTTATAAGCAAGGACTTTGATTTGAGTTGTAGCCGTGAAAAGGATCACCTTATCTGCATCTCCTTAGCGTTGATTGATAATCATTTCAGACTAAAATGTGGCATTAAGAGATTTCTTATAGATACAAGTATATCTGAAGAAAGAAGAAAGGAAATGAAAAACTAATTACATTAAACTTTGAAAATTAGTTCTATGTTTTGGGTAAACTGTATTGCAGTTCGCATTCCTTGATGTCGGATTCGGCTTGTTCCAGCTCGTTTTGGGTAATCCTGATTTCAAGATTTACAGTTCTTAGCTCTTTATGAAAATCAGGACTGATGGGGTCTGATTCCAGTTTTAATTCGATTTCAGCCCTGTGAGACAGCAGAATGTCCAGCGTTTCTTTGGCTTTTTTATATTGTGATTTGTAAAGGTTGCAGGGGGCGTCCATACTTAAGTGGCTTTGGTTGGTTTTTTTTTTTAAGGGTTGCTAAAATACTAAAAACAAGTGTATTACGCAATTTTAGGTTCAATTATATTTTTATCGCTTATCATTTTAAAACAAGAGGCCAAAATAAACACAAAAAAAAGCACTCTTAAAAAGAGTGCTTTAATATTTTTTTTAAAAAACTTAATCTTGGTTCAATGTTTTTCTCCAAGTAAAAGAATTTAATATATGTCTTTTTGCAAACCTTCCCGGAGAGGAAGCATTCACCATCTTCACGTAAGTTGCTTTAGGAACACTAATGTATTCATAAACACTACCATTTGAAAAATTGATAATTAATCTACCTTCAACAAATTTATAATCAGTAATTGTAGCTGTATTAATTGTTTCGGTATATTCCGGTAAGTTTAGCTTAGTAGTTTCAGGATTGATACTTACCAAAAAATGATAGGCTTCAATAACTTGTTTGCTTTTTTCTTCAGCAGCTTTTAATCCAGCTTCATCACCTTGAAATTTATCAGGATGACATTCCTTCATAGAGTTACGGTAAATCGTTTTTAAATCTTTTAGCTCTGCAGTTTTTTCTACATTTAGCAGTTTGCGGTATTCAACTATTTTTTTCATATAATATGGTAACTACTTGTCTTTTAATTTTATAAGAAATCAATATAATTTGATTTCAAAATCGACAAATTTTTTGCAAAGGTACACTTTTTTTTTACTTTTTAGTTTAGGACCAAAAAATATTCTAAAAAAAGACGACTTTATCCCTCTTTTTCGAGCAGATTTCTACCCCAAAAGGAAACTACTGCTGCGGTTTGTTATTTGCCTTGTCGAAATTTTTTGATTTCTTCGGGTATTTGTTGTAGCTGATGTCGCTTGGGTTTTCGATAATTGATTTTATTGTAATCATGTCACCAACAACATGTTTGGCCATGACCATTTTATAATCTAAAAGGAATTCGCCGCAAAAGAAGTTGTTGTTTTCATCCTTTTCAATTATTCCGGTATAAACTCCCTTTTGTAACATTCTTTCTTCTGCACCTTTGGTCATAATCTGTTTGTTTTAAAAAATTCGAACTGCAAAGTTAATCAAATATTAGTTGTCTCACTACGTTCTCGGCATTCTGATTATATTTGCGCATGCAAAAAATATTCCGCCCCAGTCCCAATTCCTTTAAAAACACTTTCTGCGTGTTTCAAGAAGTATCAACAAATGAAATTGAAGGATTGGTGGTTCAATATGAAAGCAAATCGGGCAGCATTTATTATTACACTAAAATAGGGATGTATCGACTGTCAAATCATTGGGGGCGATTGGCCAACAGCAAATGGCGTCTGGAGCCTTTAGAGCCGGAATCAGGATCAAAATTCAAATTGGGTTTTGCGCCTTGGACCAGTTTTTTTCCTGACAACGCGATCGAGGAGTTGTACTATATAGAGATGAATTTCATCAAAAACACGGTCAATTATCAGCATAAAAACAATCCGAATTACGATGGAAAGGCCATACTCAGGACCAGTTTTGAAACCACTAAAAAAATCAAACAGATTAGGAACCTTCTTAATTTGACTTCATGGGCCAAGTATTTTGAATATGATGATCTGGATGTGCTTAGAAATGAAATTATAAAAGAATTGATCTTTACGAATAAAACCTTGGAGGAAATAAAAAGGGAATTATCCTAACAGCTTGATCATGGTTGTTTGCGGCGGACTAATTAAAATATGTGTTTTATTCCTTTCGCAATTTTCCCTGTTTCGGCAATTCTAATCGTTCGACGCAATCAAAAGTAAATCATTTATGGAAACGGGTTTCGATAAATAACCCAAAATATCCGGATAGGTTTTTGATTTGTTTTTGTCTTCAGTGGCGATGGAAGAGCTCACGATATATATGATGATTTGTTTACCGATCGAGGATTTTATAAGGCCGAATGCTTTCATGAATTCCCAGCCACTCATTACGGGCATGTTAATATCCAACAGAATAAAATCCGGTAAATTATCATCGTTTTCCAATGAATCATTTAAAGCGTCAATGGCATCTTTTCCATTTTTAAAGGAACAAACATTTGAAAATATTGCTGATTTTTTAATTATTTTATTGATGAGAATTTGATAAATGGGATCATCATCAATAACCCAAATATTTTTTTTTGTCATTGAATATAAATTTTAAATGTAGTTCCAATATTGGGTTGGCTTTCCACGGTTATATTACCGCCCATAGCTTCGATCTGGTTTTTCGTGATAAACAACCCGATTCCTTTGGAATCCGGATTATTGCCGAATGTTTTGTACATCCCAAAAATTTTGTCGGCATTTTTCACAAGATCAATCCCAACACCATTATCTGAAATTTGAAGTACATTGATGTCATTTTCTAAAGTCCATTCTATCGAAATTGTAGGCTTTCGATCCGGATGTCTGTAGCGAATCGAATTAGAGATGATATTGTAAAGGATGCTTTCAAGATAAGCAGGGTTGTAATTAACCATTACATTCTGCGGTATGGCAGTGGTAATCGATACGTCATTTAATGTTATTTGTTCGTTTAAGACATTTTGTGCCGTATCGATATATTGATTTAGATTTAGCGGTTCAGACACCAAACCAATATTTGTTCGTATGTTAATTACTTCGTTCAAGTGAACCATTGTTTCATTTAAGGAATCAGAAACCGTTTTTAATAATTGGACCATCTCGCTTCTTTCTTCCTCCGTCTCCGCTAATTCAATTAAATTTACGATTGATGTAATGTTACTGGTATGAGATCTTAAATTGTGGGACACTATATAAGAAAAATTCAACAGTCTTTTGTTTTGTTCCGTGACTAAATTGAACGAATCGTTTAGATCTTTTTCAGCTTCTTTAGTTTTTGTAATGTCGATCATTATTCCCCTCATGCTTATTGCTCTGCCATTTTCGATAATTATATTTACGATATCCCTAAGCCAAACAACAGTTCCATCTTTA
>NZ_DATBVQ010000038.1:0-6425 GCF_036515215.1 Flavobacterium sp. | reverse complement strand
AGTTTTCTTGGGAATATTTCCCAAAACAGATACCAATACCAGCCATTAACGCGTCAGACGAAATTTGGTACAATTGATCAGCCGCTGGCGCTTTCTGTGTATTATGAAGGCCAAGAGAAGGACAAGTATGAAACCTATTTTGGTGCGGTGAAAACAATTTTCGCTACGACGCCTAATTTCACAATGAAATTTATCGGTTCCGTTTTTCATACTTTAGAACAGGAACATTTTGATATATTGGCGCAATACCGCCTGGGGGAGGTGGACTCAAATATAGGGTCAGATACTTATGGGGACGTTGCTTTCACTAGAGGAATCGGTTCTCAGTTAAATCATGCTCGGAATGATTTGGATGCATTGATTGTAAATGCTGAAGTAAAAGGGTTCCACGATTGGAGAAAAAACGAAATAGAATGGGGGATTAAATATACTCGTGAATCGATTCGCGATCGGGTCGTGGAATGGGAAATGATCGATTCGGCTGGGTTTTCGATTAACCCTCCGATTATTGACTTGCCTAAAAATGACCAGCCGTACTCATCTTACCAAGGGCCGTTGGTTCCATATCAGAATATCCGTGCGACCAATTTCAATACGATTAATCGATTTTCGGGCTACGGGCAATGGAGCAGGAAGGGAAATTTAGGCGCTAGCGAGGTTTGGTACAATGCTGGATTGCGAGTGCATAACTGGGAAGTTTCAGGAGCAAATAGCAAAGGGGATGCGCAGTTTACCTTCAGCCCGAGGGCACAAATTGCATTAAAACCGGATTGGGATATGGAAATGGTTTTTAGACTATCCGGAGGATTGTACCATCAGCCTCCTTTTTACAGGGAGCTTAGGGATGCCGACGGTGTTGTACAGCCCCATGTCAAAGCGCAGCAATCAGTTCATCTGGTATTGAGCGATGATTATAGTTTTAAAATATGGAATCGCCCTTTTAAACTGGTTTCGGAACTGTATTATAAATCTTTAACTGACGTGAATACCTATACTATCGATAATGTGAGGATACGCTACGCCGCTTCCAATGTTGCAAAGGCTTATGCACAAGGGCTCGACCTTCGACTGAACGGGGAATTCGTTCCCGGAACTGAATCCTGGTTGAGTTTCGGATATCTTAAAACAGAAGAAAACAGCAACAATAGAGGATACATCGCCAGACCGACGGACCAGAGGCTTAAATTCGCGCTTTTGTTTCAGGATTATATGCCTAATATTCCAAGTGTGAAATTGTATTTGAATCTGGTTTACAATACCGGACTGCCGGGAGGTTCTCCGTCCTATTCGGATCCTTATTTGTATCAAAACCGACTGAACGATTACCGTAGGGTAGACGTGGGTTTCTCTAAAGTATTTATCGATGCTAACTCTGGGGAACAAAATACGAGTTGGTTTGGGAATTTCAAGGAACTTGCCTTAGGACTGGAAATCTTTAATCTTTTCAACAATCAAAACGCAATTACCAATACCTGGGTTCGGGATGTGTATTCCAAAAACGAGTACGCCATACCAAATTATATGACCACAAGGGTTTTCAACGTTAAGTTGAGTGCCAAATTATAGCAAACGGGCAATGCTGTTATGGAGCCAGCGGGTACGTTTTATCGCATAAATATCAGAAGCATTTTTAAAAATGATTACATTTGGGTTTATTTTTTAATATTACATCATTATGAAAAAGTTACATATAGCATTATTGGGTATGACAATGTTACTTTTGGCCAGCTGTAAGGAAGAGATGGAGAAGCCAAAAGTTATTTATGATGCCACGAATAAAGGAAAGGGAATCGAAAAAATGGATTCTACCCAAGTCGCCATTTCCGACTTGCCCATCCAGATGGAAGGAACCAATTACTTGATTCATCCAATCGCTGATTTGCGTGTCTATGAAAGAGGCACGAAAGCCAGATACGGTTCCTCAAGCGTGATAGACCTCAGTTTTACCATTTCCAATTATGGCGAAAATGAAATTACGGGATATTTGCAGAATCTCAAATTTCAAAGGACTGACTCCGATTCTATACATGCATTAACGAACAAACCTGCCTTGATTCTTACTGCGACCTATCTAAAATCAGTCTCGGACAAAGCTAAAAAACAAGTTATGGCGTACACTATGTTTGATATGGACACGAATAGAGACGGAAAATTGGATACCAGTGATATCAAATCCTTGTATTTGAGCAACATCAGCGGTAAAAAATTCACTAAAATCTCCGCTGATTTTCAGGAATTGATTGATTGGAATTTGATAGAGTCAAAAAACCGTTTGTATTTCAGAACCGTTGAAGACACCAACAAAAATGGACAATTTGATAAAAATGACGTAGTGCATTATAACTATGTTGACTTGTCAATTGACGAATGGAAAGTTTCCAGCTACGAACCGATATAAATTAAGGAATACACTTTAAATCAGAATGTCGCTCTCAAGATCTGATTTTTCGATGGCGAAATCAAATCCAAGTTGTTTTACCAGTTCAATGACCAGGTTTTTATACCAGTTCTCAGATTTTGGGTGTATGTAAATTTTTTCGATCAGCTGATCGATGTTCACATTAATTTTTAGGCCATCGTTGAGGGTTATTTTGTTTTCGGCAACGTCGGTAATGATGCGCACTTCGCGCTCGTATTGGAAGCTTTTTCGCTTAAATAAGAAAGGAAAAAACATGTCGTCAAATGGGATGTATTCCTTTTTGTAGTCGATATAGTTTACTTCCCCGATGAACTGTTTGTAGTTATTTTCAGGGTTTAAAGCGTTTTGTAGCCTCCCTATCGTTGACTGAATAGCCAGTCCTTCGCTGTTTTGAGTGAAAATTTGCCACATGGCAAAGGATTCGTATTCGTTAATGTGCCAGCTGCTTATAGCCACCCTTTCTCGGTGGGTCTTGTAAAATTGCAAAAAATCGGGATTGTTGATCGAAAGCTTTTTTATTTCTTCGAAAGTAGGCTCGCTAAATGTACCTTCATATTGGTCCTCGAACTTATCGGACCTTGACATGAATAGTTTCCTGGACATCAACAAATCCAAGAACTTGGACAAGTCTAAATACTTCCAAACAATAGTGTCCGGATCATCGGTAAGATTGATATTTGGGTTGTTGATATACATTTTAGAATTTAAAGGTATTTAAATATTAAAGCAAAAACAACCAATTTCATTGATTCCAATTTCGATTTTTGGGTTTCCGCTACTCAAATGACTGCATCGACACCAGTTTGTTGTACATGCCGTTAAGGGCAATCAGTTCGTCATGAGTTCCTTGCTCGACAATTCTTCCTTTTTGCATCACTACAATAGAGTCTGCTTTTTGAATGGTTGAAAGACGGTGCGCAATGACAATCGATGTCCTGTTTTGCATCATATTTTCTAAGGCGACTTGCACAAATTTCTCGCTTTCGGTATCCAATGCGGAAGTTGCCTCATCCAAAATCATGATTGGAGGATTTTTCAAAACGGCACGAGCAATAGACAGTCGTTGCTTTTGTCCGCCAGAAAGCTTGTTTCCACTGTCTCCAATGTTGGTGTGTATTCCTTTAGGTAAGTCCTTCACAAATTCATAAGCATTAGCGATTTTTAGCGCCTCGATAATCTCGTCATCCGTGGCGTTTTGTTTCCCTAATGAAATGTTCTCTTTTATCGTTTCATTAAACAATATGCTGTCCTGTGTCACCAATCCCATCAAGCCGCGAAGCGATTGTAGGTTGATGTCTTTTATATCAGTCCCGTCAATGCTGATCGTTCCTTCGTTCACGTCATAAAAACGGGTCAGTAAGTTGGCAATCGTACTTTTTCCGCTTCCGGATTGGCCTACGAGCGCTATTGTTTGCCCTTTTTTTACCTGAAGGGAAAAGTCTTTTAAAACAGTCTCCTCTTCATATTTAAAATTGACATTTTTGATGGTTATATCCGAATCAAAAGTGTTTTTTTCAATAGCATTTTTCTTAGAAGTAATTTCATTTTCAACTTCCAGAACTTCAAAAACACGTTCTGCGGCGGCAAGTCCGTTTTTTACGGAATAGGAAGCCTTAGAAATCGCTTTTGCCGGCGTAAGAATGTTGAATGCCAAAGTCAAATAAACGATGAAGGCGGAGCCGTCCAATGTTTTTTCCACTAAAACCAAATTCCCCCCATAAAATAGTAAGATTGCAATTGTGGTGACCCCTAAAAATTCGCTTAATGGTGTCGCCAGATTGTTTTTGCTTCCTATACTGTTTGTTAAATTCAGTAATCGGGTTACCGAATTGTTGAACCTGCCTTTGAAATTCGTTTCGGCATTGTAACTTTTAATCACTTTCAGACCGCCTAAAGTTTCGTCGACAATAGAAATCAGGAAGCCGCTTTCTCTTTGCGCCTGCAATGATTTTGCCCGTAAATTCTTAGCGACTTTTGAAATGATCCACCCGGAAATGGGCATAAAAATCAAAACAAATAAGGTGAGTTTTAGGCTTATGATAAACATGGTCACCAAAGCAAAAATAATGGTCAGAGGTTCTTTTACCACTAATTCCAGTATGGAAAAAAAGGAGTTTTGCACTTCATTTACATCACCAAGCATTCGAGCCATGATATCTCCCTTTCTTTTTTCGGAATAGTAAGAGATGGGCAATTCCACAATCTTTTTATACATTGATTTCCTCAAGTCCCTTAAAACACCGTTTTTCAGGTGCATTATGTGATGCGAAGCGAGATAATTAAATAGGTTTTTGAACAAAAACGTTGTGATCACCATTAAAACAACAAACAAAAGGGCAACTTGAATGCCATTGTCCTTTGTCAATTCGGATATTTTATAATACAATAAATCAGAACCAAACTGCTTCAAGTTTCCTATCCCCGTATATACCGGCTCTTTCAGTACGACTTTGGTTTTTCCAAAAAGCACCTCAAGCACCGGGAAAATAGTCAGCATAGAAATAGTGCTGAAAAATGCATACAGTACATTGTATATGATATTCCAGACAATATGTTTTTTGTACGGTTTTGTATAGGGAAGAAGCTTTATTAAATTTTTGTCCATTACTTTAGTTCAATTGCATTGCAATAATAATATTTTTAATCTTTTCGTTTAAAACAGCATCCACCTCTTTGAAATTTTCAACGGAATCCAGTTCGGCATTTACGCTGATGTAGAATTTTATTTTCGGTTCAGTCCCACTTGGTCTGGCACAAATTTTAGAGCCGTCTTCGGTGTAATAAATTAGCACGTTAGATTTTGGGATGTCCATTGTTGTGATTGAATCATCCAGTAAGTTTTTTGCTGTCGAAGACTGATAATCTTCCACCATTATGACCCTTTGGCCGTTTATTTCTTTCAAAGGATTTTCTCGCAGATCAACCATCATTCGGTTGATTTCCTGAAGCCCTTCCATTCCTTTTTTGGTAATGGAAACCAAATACTCTTTATAAAAACCATTCTCTACGTATAGTTGTAATAGTTCTTTGTAAACGGAACTGCCTTTGGCTTTGGCCTGAGCCGCAACTTCGCAGATCAATAAAGTGGCTGCAACGGCATCTTTGTCACGAACAGCATCGCCCACCATATAACCGAAACTTTCCTCGCCACCACCAATGAATTCCAACTCAGGAAAATCCTTAATCATCTTGGCAATCCATTTGAAACCAGTCAATCCCACTTTGCATTCCACGCCGTAGTTTGTTGCTAATTCCATCATCATAGGAGTCGAGACAATCGTAGAACCCACAAATTGTTTACCATTGATTTTGCCCGCTTTTTTCCATTGTTCCAATAGAAATGCAGTCATCAAAATCATCGTTTGATTTCCGTTTAGCAACGTCATTTGTCCTTCGTTATTTCGAACAGCAACGCCCAATCTATCGCAATCAGGATCGGTCCCAACAACGATATCAGAATTCGTTTTGTCCGCTAATGCCAATGCCATTGTCAATGCTTCCGGCTCTTCAGGATTTGGGGATTTTACTGTTGGAAAATCGCCGTTCGGAACTCTTTGTTCTTCAACAATATGTACATTGGTGTAACCTGCCTGCGATAAAGTGTCAGGTACTAGCGTTATGGAAGTGCCGTGCAAAGAGGTAAATACTACGTGCAAATTTTCTTTTGCTGCAACAGGCGTATTAAAGCTTGCGTTTTCAATTGATGATTTTATAAATGCGGTATCGACGTCAGTATCGATGTAGTGAATTAAATCTTCGTTTGCATCAAATTTGATTTGGTCAAAGTTTAAATTTTCAATTGTATTAATAATGCCTTCGTCTTCTGGCGGTACGATTTGACCACCGTCTTCCCAGTACACTTTATATCCGTTGTATTCGGGAGGATTGTGTGACGCAGTAAGTACGATTCCACATTGGCAGCCCAAATGTTTAACGGCAAATGATAATTCAGGTGTCGGTCTTAATTCCGAAAACAAATACACTTCAATTCCGTTGGCAGAGAAAA
>NZ_DATBVQ010000037.1:0-7836 GCF_036515215.1 Flavobacterium sp. | reverse complement strand
ATAAGATCACCTCCCGTGGCATTGTCCATATCAGCACTTGTTGCTCCGGCTGATTTTTTAATTTTCAATGTGGAACCTACTGTGCCGTACGCTTTAGCCCAAACGCTGATGGTATAATATCTCCCAGATACAAATGTAATTTGAGTGGAAGTGATAATATTAGCTGTAAGACTATTACTTTTACTCGCAAATATTTCGCAAGATTTTGCTCCAGCTCTAGGCTGTGCACTAGTCGGTTGGTTGATAGTTGTATTCGCTCCTGGAAAAGAAATGAAGGTAGCATCGCCAGTTTCGAAACCAGAACCAAAAATTGTCGTCTGCCCATTCATATTATTTCCAATGAATAGCACCATCAGCAAAATTAAAAAAGTAATTATGGATGGGATTTTATGATATTCCTTTTTTGCAATAATTATGGAAGAAATTGAATCAAGGTTGGCCGTAAATTTCAGAGAACCAGTATTTTCTAATAAGTAGTGTTCTTCCATGGGGCTGTGTGGTATTTACCCGGCAAAAATAATATTTTTTTTGTTATGAAATCACATTTTCGATCATATTTGTTAAATTTTTTATGCGTTTTATCGTGTTTTTGTATTTTTAGTCGATGATAATGAAGCGAATGTGTTTTTTTGTTGAAAATGTTGCAAAATGGGGCGCTTCTTGAAAGTCTTCATTGGCGCAGTAGAAATATTGGCCTGTATTGATTTATTTTTTAATTATTCTTATTGATTTTTTTGGGTATTCGGTTGTAACAACAGCCCATTTATCAACTCTAAATTGCCGCTTAATTTTTTTGTTGCAGCGAATTAATTTAGGAGTATTAAGTGTACGATTTTAGAAATGGTAGATCCTTCTTATTGGAACTGAATGCTTGATCGGAAATAAGTAGCTCTGTTTTTGTGGACATAAAAAACGGCAGTTTCTGGAATCGGCATGAATGAATTGTTCCCTGTTATTGAAAAGATTAAAATTGTTTCAATGGCATCAGTGTCACTTTAAAATTCCCATAAAAAAACCACTCGGTTAGGAGTGGCTTTTACTATTGATCTTTTTATTTAGTATATTATTTTTTTAGAAACAACGGCATCGTTGTCTAAAGTGATTTTCACAATTAGGCCTGCCGAAGTTTTGTTGAGATGATTCAATGTAAATTGAGCGGAATTCACCTTCTTATAACTGTCTATTTTCCTGCCCGACATATCAAATACGTCAATATTTTTAATCTGTTCATTTGAAGAACTAACCGTTACCTTTTGGTTGACAATAACAATTACGCCATCAGAAACTTCGAAAGTGTCCGTTCCCAATGTTTTGGTTGTTGAATTGAAACGAAGATAGAAACGGTCTTCAATAGCTCCTTGGGGTACCTCTACCTCAAATAAACTCTCTTTTATGTCATGATAGCTGTCATCCGATTTGTCATATATGAAAACAGCTTGATTTTCTTCAAAATTTTCTAAGCCGTCTAAAACAAATGATACTTTTCCGGCGGCTTTCGATCGAACCCCAACGGGGTAGGCGGCATCTTTATTAAAATAACCTTCCCCTTGAATGGCTAATTCATTTTCGCCGTTCAACAGGTACATATCGCTTGGAGAGTCATCAATATTGAATGCGTCATAACCCGCATTCATTTCGCTATTTGCTTTTTCATCCATAAATGCCAACAAGACCTGCCTATGGAAGCTATCGTTATAAAAACTGAGACCTAAACGAACTTTTTTGTGTGCGTCTTCCGGTATGAATGTATCGCCGTGATCTGTCCAATGTGTGGATGTTTTTTGGGTTTCAGGTATTTTGTAAGTTGTTTGCGAAAAGCTGGTATTATCCTCCTTAATATACTCTCTTTGGCTGTTTTTGAAAGTTACCGGCCCGCCCGTCGCATTCCCAACAACGAAGAAACCTTGTCCCACTGGAATATATCTTTTCGGAGCCAGTTTTGAGGTGGTCCCAGTGCCGCTTATATAGTCTACCCCGATTGAACTAGGTGCAACTCCTCCGGATTTATTATAGATTCCATATCCGCCTTGATACCCCTTTAGATTGTGCGTGCTGTTGGTAGAGTAATGTTCCCAGAAATACAGTGCGCCATCTATCGCTGGATCTGTAGTTGATGTTTCTATAGAATCAATATTGTCATCAATAAATTTGTCTGCGTCAAGCGCTGATGGATAAGGATTACCTACAAGCAATAATTGATCGGAACTTACTGTATTTGTTATTGTACCATTATTTGGTTTGCCTACAAAGGTTAAGTTTTGAGTTCCTGAAGTTCCGGATCCTTTAAGTGTAAATCCTTTTCCTGCTTGTAAAGTACCAGTTTCACCTATTTGAGTCCAATTTGAATAATTATTAGCTAAATTGTCGAATTTAAAAATCCAATAACGTGCTAAACTAAACGGAGAAGTTTTGCCATCATAACCATTAATCCAAGTTATCATTCCCGGAAAAGCTGGATCAGTACCGTCTCTCAATACGCCTCCTACAGTGTACGCTTTATTGTTTGTGGAGGTGTTAATGGTTCCCACTGGGGAACTCCAATAGTTGTAATTATATTTGTTCGACTGTCCTTGTTGGTCTCTTTCTAATGAGCCCGAACTGCTTGGGTCTAAGTCGCTGCCTTCGGTTTGCACCAATTGAGATCTTCCCACCAAATCGATCTTCCCATCTAATTTCAAGTAATGGGTAACTTCGATTTTAGAGCCGTCTGTTTGCAATCCTCCTGCTGTTGTCGCTTTTATTGTACTTCCGGTCTCAACAATTAAACCTAAAACTTTTTTGTTGCCGATGGAAGTTACCGTAGACGAATTTTTAATTCTCACTATATTCCAATCAATTGTGTGCGATAAACCACTTGGTGACAGACCAGGTGGCGGTAGACCAGATGGAGGGGCTTCTATCGAGCTACTATAAGGTAGATCCTGTAATGTGTTATTTTTCCAGATTCCCGCAGTGTCCCAATTTCCCGCGGTATCTGACTCATAGGGCAGCGGAGCCGTTTGCAAGTCAACAGTGTTAATATTTTTCAATGCTGCCGTTAAACCAAAACTGGATTTATCTTTGGCATTAGTAAAGGAATAGGTAGACATGGGATAATAAGCCGAAAGGTTTGTCCATGCAATACTACTAATGTCATTTAAGGTGATCGTATTTGGAACGACAACTCCGTTAGTCAAGTTGGCGTTGTTTACTATTTCCTGGTTCATCACGTAACGAAATTGGGCATCGGTAAGCGCTACTTTCCAAATGCGGACTTCGTCAATAGAACCTTTGAAAAAAGAGCTTTTAGGAATACCGTCCGCCGCGCCAATCAGGAAGGAGTCTGTTGTGGCTGTTGGTGCTCCATCTAAATCTTCAACTTTATAATTCACGCCGTCTATATACATTTTAGCAGTTGTACCATCAAAAGTCACCCCCACATGATGCCATATTGCTGGCGGAATTTCCGCATTGGAAGTGATCGTTTTTTTTGCTCCACCGACGTACCAACTCATTTCAGCTTTTCCAGAGCTATTAATGCTTAAATCGTATCCTTGTGTAAAGGAGTTGTTCCTTTTTGAAAGTATGGTTTGGTTTGTTCCGTTTCTGTTCACCCATGCCGAAACGGTAAAAGAAGTGTTTAGATTTAATACATCTCCGGAATCCAGATAATCATTAATACCATCAAATTGGATGCATCGTTCAAAAGTTTTCTCTGGTGCAAAACCAAAAGTAATGTATTTAGTTCCCGTAAAGTTATAATCAGTTTCAAGATTTGACTCATTTACCGTCATGATTCGAGCCTCGGAAGTGGCATCAAAAGTAGAAGAGTTTGATATGAACATCATATAATCTCCCGGAGTTACCGCTGGTGTATTGGTAGTAGCAAGCATAGTTGTAGGAATTGATATTTTACAAGAAGGAATATCTCCACCCGTTGCTAGCACTTTCCAAATTCTATTTATTTTTTTGAAGCTAACGTCTGTTACTAATGGATTTGGTATTGTTATCCCTGAACTTAAATTGACTACGGTAGATTGTGCATCCAATGTGGCATGATTATTCCCCCATACTAAGAATTTTTTGTCAGTATCAAAGTTGTTTGTATTTGCCGTATTTGTTGCTGCAATTGTTCCTAAACCTATAGTAATATCATCAGTTGTATTGATACTTTTAGATTGTTTTTGCGTCAATTTTGTAATATCATCCCTGCCGATTCCGGCAATGTCGTAATTATATCCGGTTGCTGCAGCATCCCAAATGGCAGTTCCTGCCGAGTTGGTGTAGTTTGTGGAAACACCATTAGCCCCCAGTGTTATACCATATTTTATGGCCAAATAGCTTCGAATGTTACTCCTTTGTGTGTCAGTGGTTCTTGAACTGTAGGTGATTACTTCAGCGACTCTTCCATCAAGACTTCCTGTCCATCCCTCGCTTCGACCAATCCAGTATTGGCTATTGGAGATATTGGTAAACTTGGAAGCATCAGATGTAAAGTTACCTACGTTATTTCCGTTAAAGTATAGTTCTTGTGCCGTTACGCCAGAATTATTTCTTGCATTTATAATACCTGGAGAACTGTAATAAGGCGTTGTCTTATCTGCAACTCCATATCCATTACCCAGCCCAGTGGAAGTGCCTAAAGCATAAGTTAAAACTTCATCATTTATTCTATTTGTGTATTTCCCATAGCCAATACCTGTCGCATCCGTTTCTTGAGTGCCCACATTTTTATCGCCACAAAAGATATCCATTGCATTTAAACCATTTGTGACAGGGATGTCTGGAATCAGTACTACAAAAAGATCCTGACTGTAAAATCCAGTGGGGCCTTTTAAATATTGTCTTGATGCATCAGCATCAGTAAATACTTGAGATTGGGAATTATAGTCATTTGTGAAGTCTACTACAGCGTTAAAATTTATATTTGCACCAGAATTATTTTTATACTTTGGAGCGTCAGTTGAAGCTGGCTTTGTGGCATTACTTCCTAGGGCTTGGGTATACCATGTTGTAACGTCGGAATTGTCCGCTACTGTTGTTGTTCCATCAAGTAAATCGGAGCGCAGCCATAACTGTAAATTATTCGTTACTCCTCCGGGACCGTTTGGTAGTATATATGTAATAATTATGGCCCCATGCTGACCTGGACCACCTAGTACGCCAAAGCCTTGACCTCCCCAATAGCCAGCGCCACCACCACCACCTCCATAACCCGTGCCAGATGCAGTTCCACCGGTGGTATTATCATCCCCTCCTTTTCCTCCTGCTCCACCAAAATTATTAACTGCAGCGCCTCCTGCGCCTCCAATCAAATTAGACTGTGCCGTAGATCCATAATTACCATTGCCAGTATTTCCTGCACCGCTACCTCCACCTCCACCGCTTCCTGTACCATTTCCGCCAATAGCCCCAACGCCACTGCCTCCATCTCCACCAGGAAATCGTACATCTCCACTACTTGCAGCCACTGTACCTCCGGCACCTCCAGGCGCATTTAGACTATTGGGACCTCCTGTCGAGCCGCCCGCGGCTGTAATAGTATTTGTTCCAAATGTTGCAGTTGAAGGATTACCTGAAGTGTCATATCCGCTTACGCCGCCAACTGTGAGGGTGTATGTAGTTCCGGGTATAACTGTAACCGTATTCAACCTGGCATAGGCACCACCACCACCACCACCACCACTAAACCCTTTAGGGCCGGCTCCTCTTTTTCCTCCGGCACCAGCTCCCCAAGCCTCCACAGTTATCGAAGTAACATTAGCCGGGCAAGTCCATGTTCCATTAGCCGTAAATACAGCAGTTGATTGCGCATTGATATTCACTCCCAATAATAACATCAGGAATAAACCAAAAAACGAAATTATAGGGTGGGTTTTATACTGGTTCTTTTTTACACTAACGGAGGCTGAATTATCGTAATAATTTAGGTCAAACTTAAGATTATCAGTGTTTTCGAATAAGTATTTTTGATTCAAAGTAGGTATGGGTTAAATTGGGGTTTTGGTATAATTGAAGGAAAAGTATTCAGTTATCGTTGATGTGACAAAAAAAAACGACAAACGGCACAAATAGTCGTTGGAATGCATTTTTAATCGATAAAGAGATGCGGCTTTTCGAGATTTGTTTTGTATCTCCTTAGTTTAAGGAATTTTATGGAGTAAGAAGTAACTAAAAAAAGACCATCGTCCGTCAGTTTTAGTGAGGATAGGAAAGGCTGTTTTTTTAATATTCTTTCAGTTTCAAAGGGTTTGTTTTTTTAGTACTTTCGCTATTCAATATATTTTAATACCAATGTTTCTAATTGTCACTAAATATTTAATTCCAAAAGGTTACCGCGGATTGACGGCCTTCCCTTTTGTCTTTGTAAAATATAGAGCCGACAAAGAAAATGTGGTTTTTGTCAATCATGAAAAAATCCATTTGCGCCAGCAGTTGGAATTATTGGTGTTTCCTTTTTTTCTGCTCTATTTTTTGGAATATTTCATTCGTTTAGTCCAATATAGAAACAGGGATTTAGCCTATAGAAACATCAGTTTTGAAAGGGAAGCTTATCATAACGAATCGGATGCGGCCTATCTGGACAGGAGGAGTTTTTTCGGTTTTATAAAGTACATAAAACAGGGCTAAATCGTAATGTTTTGATTTCTGACAAAAGAATCACGATTATTTCAGCTTCTTGTGTCAGGCCGGTTTCAGGAGCGATTCGTTTAAATTGTCGAATTGATGCCGGATAAAAGAATGCTATTGGGAAGAAAAGGGCAGCAAAAAGCGACTTTTAGCCCGAAAATGTGAGATAATATTGCATCCTATAGCGTTTTCGTTTATTTGTTGGGTATAAATTTTACCTTTGTCAAAAATCACTTCATTTGAATCAAAAACTTATTATAGAATTCCCCAATTCCATCACCGTTTCAATCAAACGTGAAGATCTGATACATCCATTCATATCAGGAAATAAGTTCAGAAAGCTAAAATATAATTTGCTTCAGGCAAAAGAGGAACAGAACGAAACGCTGCTCACTTTTGGAGGCGCCTATTCCAATCATATTGCCGCAGTGGCATTTGCGGGAAAAGAGAAGGGATTCAAAACCATTGGGATTATCCGCGGAGACGAATTGCGCGATAAAATTTCCGAAAACCCCACTCTTCTTTTTGCTCAAAATTGCGGAATGCAATTGGAATTCGTTTCCAGGGAAGAATACCGTTTAAAAAACGAAACTTCATTTCTGGAAAACTTGGAAAAGCAATTCGGGGACTTTTATCTTATCCCAGAAGGCGGAACCAATGAGTTGGCCATAAAAGGCTGCCAAGAAATTCTTACTGAGGAAGACTCCGATTTCGATTTTGTTTGTTGTTCGGTAGGAACCGGTGGAACCATTGCAGGAATTATAAACAGCGCTTTGCCCCATCAAAAAGTTTTAGGATTTCCTGCTTTAAAAGGTGATTTTTTAAAAGATGAAATTCGTATTTTTGTCCAAAATGAAAATTGGGAGCTTATAACGGCCTATCATTTTGGCGGATATGGGAAAGTGAATCCCGATTTAATTGCTTTTATCAACCAGTTTTATGATAAAAATAAAATTCCTTTGGACCCGATTTATACTGCGAAGATGGTTTTTGGCGTTATAGATATGATAGATAAGGATTATTTTCCGGCCCATTCAAAAATTTTATTGATCCATACCGGCGGAATTCAAGGAATCAAAGGAATGAATATGAAATTGAAAAACAAACAATTACCAATAATAGATATACATGTTTAAAAAAATCCTACTCATTCTTACGGCGGTGTTGCTGGTAAGTTGCAACGCTACAAAACCCGTGATTGTCACCACAAAAGCAGCACCTCCAGTA
>NZ_DATBVQ010000036.1:0-6070 GCF_036515215.1 Flavobacterium sp. | reverse complement strand
GTGATGGATATCATTCTTTATTGTAAATGGTAAAGAAGCAAAGTTACGAAGAATCCGCATTAAAATGAGGTATAATATAGTGTCTTTTGGAATGTGCTTTTTTCGCGTTAAATCTTGGCTTATCTTTGTGGTATAACTTTTAACCATGCAAATTAACCTTAATCCTAAATGGAAATCCATCCTGTCCAACGAGATGCAAAAGCCATATTTCGCTGAGCTGATGGAGCAGGTGGAGAGCGAATATATGGAAAACAGCTGTTTCCCGCCCAAGGACCTGATTTTTTCTGCTTTCAATCATTGCGATTTTTCCAATTTGAAGATGGTCGTCATTGGCCAAGATCCCTATCACGGGGAAGGGGAGGCCAATGGGCTTTGCTTTTCGGTAAACGACGCCGTCAAAATACCGCCTTCGTTACGCAATATTTTCAGGGAAATCAATGACGATTTGAATTCTATTTTCATGCCTACTTCGGGCAATTTGGAGGATTGGGCAAAACAGGGCGTTTTGCTGCTGAATGCTGCGCTGACCGTAAGAAAAGACAGTCCCAATAGCCATAAGCATTTGAAATGGAATGTTTTTACCGATGCCGTAATACAGAAGATTTCGGATGAAAATGAAGGCATAGTTTTCTTGCTATGGGGCGCTTTTGCACATAAAAAAGGCAGCAAGATCGACCGTAGCAAGCATCTGGTGTTGGAATCGGGGCATCCTTCTCCGATGAGTGCCAATCAGGGAAAATGGTTTGGCAATAAGCATTTTAGCAAGGCAAATGCCTATCTGAAAAAATTGGGGAAAACGGAGATTTCCTGGTTTTAAAAAAGCGTTATCGCTCGTTCTGGATTTGCGTGAGGGATTACTTCACCGTATATTTATTTTTTATATGTGTTCAGTGAATTTCATTTGAAGCTTGCTACCGAAGTAGCGCGGATAGCCCGACAGCAATAAAAAAAGGGGCTAATTACCGTAGTGATAATTAGCCCCTTTTTTTATTGCTGGCACGCCCAAATTATGGGATTGCTATTCTTTGATAATCTCTTCCAAGGTTGCTTTGTCAGCATCGTTGCTCACCTTCAGGATGATTTTTTGGTTCTTTACCGTCTTGCCTTCAATGACGTACATTTTGGCTTTTTTGAATTCGGTGTTGCTTTTGTCAAAGTCAACGTCACCGTACTGTAAAGTGTTTTTTATGTCAATGGTGTCAATCCATTTTTCGGCCAAGACCTTAGAGGCTTTTTCGGAATAATGGAAGGGTTTATTTCTTATATCGTTCAATACTCTGGAATTAGGAAAATAATTGCATCTGGTATCTTTTCCACTAAAAATCATAGCCAAAAAAAACAGACCCATTACTAATCCCACTAAATAGTAGGCAAAACGTTGTGCAAACTTCATGAATTTTTTTTTGCAAAGGTAATTGAAAGTTTACTTAAAACACAATTAAATTGATGTCGTTATTGGGTAAATCGAACCAATCGCCAATGACTTTATTGGTTAGTATTCCATGGTAAAGGTAAACCCCATGTTTTAATCCCATATCGCATCTAATGGCGCTTTCTAATCCGCCGTCTTCGGCTATTTGCATCAGAAAAGGACTGATAATGTTGCTGATGGAAAGTGAAGCCGTCTTGGAGTAACGGGCAGGGATATTGGGAACGCAGTAATGTACCACGTTGTTTTTTAGGAATGTCGGCTTTTCATGTGTGGTTACCTCTGAGGTTTCGAAACAGCCGCCAGTATCAATACTGACGTCTACGATCACCGCACCTCTTTTCATGTGCTCAACCATTGTTTCCGTTACCACAACAGGGCAGCGCTCGATGCCACTCATGGCGCCAATGGCGACGTCGCAACGTCTTAGGGCTTTCAATAAAGATTTGGACTGTATCGTTGAAGTGAAGATGCGCTGGTTCAGGTTGTTTTGTAAGCGTCGTAACTTGGTAATGGAATTGTCAAAAACTTTTACGCTTGCGCCCAATCCTATCGCGGCTTTGGCAGCGAATTCGCCCACTGTTCCAGCTCCTAAGATCACCACATCGGTGGGTGGTACGCCTGTAATGTTACCGAATAATAGTCCTTTTCCGAATTCATTGGTAATCATCAATTCGGCGGCGATCAATACCGAAGCTGTCCCCGCAATTTCACTCTACGAGCGTACGGCAGGGTAGGTGCCATCTTCATCTTTTATGTATTCAAAAGCCAAGGCAGTGATTTTTTTCTTGCTTAAGGCTTCAAAGTAGGCTTTTTTCGTTGTTTTTAGTTGAATGGAAGATATCAATATGGTCTGATTGTTCATCATCCCTATTTCGGCAAGGGTAGGAGGTCCCACTTTCAAAATCATCGGGCAGCCAAAAACTTTTGCGGTGTCATTTGTGATTTCTGCGCCCGCGTCACTGTATTCTTTGTCCGAATAACTGGAGCTTTCGCCCGCTCCCGCTTCAATCATCACTCGATGCCCATTAAAAGTCAAGGAGTTTACGGCGTCTGGAGTGAGGCAAATACGGCGTTCCTGGTAACTGGTCTCATTGGGTATACCAATAAAAAGGTCGCTTTTTTTTCTCGCTACCTCCAGCTTTTCTTCCTGAGGCAATAACTGTTGTTTTGTGAAAGGCGTAAATGATATTGACATTGTAAATGGGATGATTAGAGGTAAAAATACGCAAAAAAGATTAAACAAAAAGTTTTTTTATGCATAGAAATATGCAAGTCCAGCCAATATTTGTCAGGAAATAATTTTTTCCATTTTGATATCCGCCCGTTCATAAACACCATTCTCCAAAAGAATTTCTTCAAATCCAAATTTCTCATACAAATGGATAGCCGGCTTTAAAGTTCTGTTAGAGTACAGAATGATTTTTTCGATGCCGTGCTCTAGGGCAATTTCTATACAATGCTGCATAAGCTTTTTTCCTATACCAAGGCCCTGAACACCATTTGTGACTGCCATTTTGCTCAGTTCAAATTCGGTATCGTTCATTTTCATCAAGGAAACAGTACCCACGATCTCTTCATTGTATTTGGCATAAAAAATCATACCGCCTTTGTCGATGATTTCCTCCTGAGGGTTGGAAAGCACCTTTTCGTCTTTGGGCTCGATTTTAAAATATTTTTTAAGCCATTCAATATTCAGGGTTTTTATTGGTTCTTTCAAATCTGAGGAGAAAGGGATAATTGTAACAATATTCTCTAATTTCATAAAATCGATGGCTATAATTTAAGTTAATTCTAAAGCGCGTCTGCCGTCAGGAAGTTCCTTGATCGAAATAACCGAATGCGTTTCAGGGACAAGATTTGGTATCTGTTCTGCCCATTCGATAAAGCACCATTGGCCCGAATACAAATACTCGTCGACGCCCATGTCCAAGGCTTCAGTTTCGTTTTTCAATCTGTAAAAATCAAAATGATATACGGTCTGATTATTAGTGGTTTGGTATTCGTTAACTAAAGAAAAGGTTGGACTACTTGTAGCTTCCGTCACGCCCAATTCCTTGGCCAGTTGTTTAATGAAAGTGGTCTTTCCCGCACCCATTTCGCCGTGAAAAAGAATCACTTTATTGGGGTTTTCAGCGACTACGCTGCGCGCTACATTTTCAATTTCATCTAATGAAAAAATAAATTCCATGGGCAAAATAAATATGAATTATAAGTTATGAATTATAGGTTTCTTTCCGCAAATATTATTGTCAATGTAAAACCTGAAACAAAAACTTACTTCGGATTAAAAACCAAAAACGGAATGATCATCTCCTCCAACGAAATACCGCCATGCTGATAAGTGTTTTTATAATAACTCACATAATGGTTGTAATTGTTGACGTAGGCCAGAAACAAATCGTTTTTTGCAAAAATATAAGAACTACTCATATTAATGGCAGGCAAACCTATTTTTTTCGGTTCTTTGACCGCATAAACGTCTTTGTACTCGTAAGTAAGGCTACGTCCTGTTTTGTATCTCAAGTTCAGGCTGGTATTTTTATCGCCCACCACTTTCGAAGGGTTCTTGACGTTAATGGTGCCGTGGTCTGTAGTTAAGATCAATTTGAAACCCAGTTTTTGCGCCTGTTGGATAATCTCCAAAAGGGGAGAATTCCTAAACCAGCTCAACGTCAGCGAGCGATATGCCTTGTCGTCGGATGCCAATTCTTTCACCACGTCCATCTCTGTTTTGGCGTGCGAGAGCATATCCACAAAGTTATAAACCACCGTCACCAAGTCATTGCCCTTTAGCCCCTTGAAATTTTCCACCAGCTTTTTGCCTGATGCCAAATTGGTGATTTTAAAATAGTCTTCCTTGATTTTCAGTCCCAGTCGTTTCAGTTGCGCCGTCAAAAACTCCGCTTCATACAGGTTTTTACCGCCTTCTTCGGGGTCATTTTTCCAGTATTGCGGAAACTGTTTTTCCATTTCGAGCGGTGTCAAACCAGAGAAAATCGCGTTTCGCGCGTATTGGGTTGCCGTGGGTAAAATGGAGTAGTAGGGCACTTCCTTTTCCAGTTTATAATAATTGGCGACCTCGCTTTCAAAAACTTTCCACTGGTCGTAACGCAAATTATCGATCACCACAAAAAGAATGGGTTTATCTTTCTTTACGATTTCGGGTACCACCAATTCTCTGAAAAGGGTATGAGATTGTATTGGTTTGTCCGCTTTCGGCAAAAACCAATCCTCATAATTACGTTCGATAAACTTCCCGAACTGTGAGTTGGCTTCCGCTTTTTGGGATTCCAAAATTTCTATCATCCCATGATCGTTGATGTTTTCCAGATTAAGCTCCCAAAAAATCAATTTCTTGTACAGTTCGACCCAATCCTCATAAGAATTCACCATCGACATTTCCATCGAAATTTTTCTGAACTCTTTCTGGTAATCCAAGGTTGTTTTTTGCGAAATCAGTCGGGAGTGGTCCAGGTTCTTTTTCAAGCTCAACAGAATCTGGTTGGGGTTAACCGGTTTGATCAAGTAATCGGCAATTTTGGAGCCTATGGCTTCCTCCATGATGTATTCCTCCTCACTTTTGGTGATCATAATCATCGGAATGGAAGATTTTTTTTCTTTCATCTCAGACAGGGTTTCCAAGCCGCTCATGCCGGGCATGTTCTCGTCTAGAAACACGATGTCAAAATTCTCGTTTTCAAATATGTCAATCGCGTCACGGCCGTTATTGCAGGTAGTCACGCTATAGTTTTTTTTCTCGAGGAACAGGATGTGGGGTTTTAGATAATCGATCTCATCGTCGACCCAAAGTATTTTTATTTTGTCCATATTAATGTATCAAAGGGGATGTATAGTAGTAATCAATGCGGCAATTTACAGCTTTTTGGGCTGCCGAGATACTAATATTATTATAAAATTTACTGTTAAATGGGACTCTTTTACAACGCCAAAAAAACTTTTTTATTTCAATTTAGGACGACCCATTCTTGCTGCCGAAATTGAGCGGAGCCTGACTTGGGTATTGCGCTGTAGCAATTTTTGTGCGTGCCCTGCACAAAAGCTGCGGTCGGGCAGTCCACTGTATCTTTTTCGCAGTTGGAGTTTGCTTTTTTACGGAAGTATCGGGAAGACGAAAAAGGATGCCGTTCCCGTCCCTCACGCGGATTTGGGAATCTTATCATGTTTATTATTCCTGAGACGGTTTTTGATTAATCGTGCCAAAATGAGGGAAACCGTAAAACAATGAATTTTCCTAGCATTACATTTGATATTGAAAAACATAGGAAAAAATTTAATAAAATAAATCCTATATTTGAAAACCACAAAAAACAATTTAATCTACAAAACTAAGAGAGTGTTGTTTTTCTATAACTATAGTTTTTCACTTTTTATAAATGGAAAAAAGGGTTTGGTGGAGTGGATTAAAGAACTTGTATTTATTTAAAATTAAAAATGGAAGAAAGCAATATATTATCTGAAAAACTTCAAATAAAATTACAGTTTAAATATACAGCTTGGATGTATATTATTGATCAATTTATTAGATTGATATTCCTAATATTGTATATTCAAAATTTTTATTCTTTTACAATATTTCTATTAATTCAAATAATTTTAATTTTTTTACTCATACCATTA